>JAOZLK010000327.1 GCA_029934875.1 Bacteroidales bacterium
CAAAGGCGTGATGCCTCCCTTTCAATCGACCCTGTCGGATGAGGATCGCTGGAACATGGTCAACTTCATAATGAATTATAATCCGGATCGTGAAGCCCTGCTCATCGATGCACCTCTTATTAAGGCCAGGCTTCTGGCTTCCGTAAGTCAGGAGAAAAGATCCGTTGAAATCCTGGCCGAATATGAGGGCCCCGATGCCGAATACCTCGACCTTGTGGGTGCTCCGGTAGGCATTAGTTCCAGCAAAGCATTTGGCAATCTCAGGATTGGACAGGTTATCACCAATGAAACAGGGAGGGCAGAATTTGAAATTCCAGATGATGTCATTGGCGACGAAGAGGGATATATCAGCATCGTGGTGTCGCTTGATGAGAACTACGAGGCACTGGCAGTGACCCTTGAAAAGGCGCTGCTTGGCAAAGCAAAGTTGGTACCCAAACTGATCCAGCCGGAAGTGCTCTGGTCCACCAATGACAATGTTTCAACCTGGCTGCTTCTTTCATACATTCTGGCAGCCGGAGGATCCTGGTTTGTCATAGGCTATGTCATCTTCCAGATTATTAAAATCAGACGATACGGTAAATCTTCATAGGACAGCAAATGAATATTTTTTACCTCTTGATCGGAGTCAGTCTTTTTGCCGCACTTATATTTCTAGGGGCCTTTATCTGGGCTGTTCGTGATGGCCAGTTTGATGACAATGATACTCCGGCAAGGCGTATTCTCTTTGATGATGAAAGCATTGATGAAGAAGAAAACCCTGGCTGAACCGAACAATCGCATTAAGATCTGAACCATGGAAAACCAAAAATTCTACTACGATAACAAAACTGTAAAGCTCTTCCTCCTTGCCACGATTATCTGGGGTGTGGTGGCAGTGCTGGTCGGTGTACTGATAGCCTGTCAACTTGCATTCCCGGCATTTAATTTCGGGCTTGAGTATACCACATTTGGCAGAATGAGGCCCCTGCATACCAATGCTGTCATTTTCGCCTTCGTGGGTAATGCCATCTTTGCCGGGGTTTACTATTCCCTGCAGAAGCTTCTCAAGGCACGCTTGTTCAGTGATGTGCTCAGTAAGATCCATTTCTGGGGGTGGCAGCTCATCATTGTACTGGCAGCTGTAACCTTCACCCTTGGAATCTCAACCTCGAAAGAATATGCCGAGCTGGAATGGCCCATCGACATCCTGCTCACAGTGGTTTGGGTGATATTCGGATGGAACATGATCGGGACCATACTCAAACGGAGGGTGCAACATATTTATGCTGCCATCTGGTGGTACCTTGCAACCTTCCTTGGTGTAGCGCTCTTGCATGTGGTAAACTCCTTTGAGCTTCCCATCTCTTTAATCAAAAGCTACCCTATTTATGCCGGAGCACAGGATGCAGTGGTTCAGTGGTGGTACGGACACAATGCAGTGGCCTTTTTCCTCACTACTCCCTTCCTGGGATTGATGTACTACTATCTTCCCAAGGCTGCGAACCGTCCCATCTACTCCTACCGCTTGTCCATCATTCACTTCTGGTCACTCATTTTCCTTTACATGTGGGCCGGACCTCACCATCTTCTTTATCAGGCGCTGCCCGAGTGGGTACAAGCCCTGGGTGTAACCTTCTCCATTATGCTGATTGCGCCTTCCTGGGGAGGAATGATCAATGGGCTCCTCACCCTGAGGGGGGCATGGGACAAGGTGCGTGACAGTGCAGTTTTGAAATTTTTCGTAGTTGCTGTGACTGCCTATGGAATGTCCACCTTCGAAGGACCAATGATGTCATTGAGGAACGTGAACCAGATGACGCACTTCACCGACTGGACCATTGCCCATACCCATATTGCTGGAATGGCCTGGAACGGAGGCATGACCTTTGGAATGTTATACTGGCTTTTGCCAAGGATTTTCAGAACAAAACTCTATTCTGAGAAACTGGCCAACACCCACTTCTGGATTGCCACACTCTCCATACTTGTTTATGCAATCCCACTTTACTGGTCGGCTGTTACCCAGTGGCTCATGCTCAGGGAATATACGCCCGAAGGATTCCTGGCCTACCCTAATTTCCTGGAAACACTGACACAGATCCTGCCCATGTACACCCTGAGGATCATCAGTGGAATCATGTTCCTTACCGGCTTCCTGATAATGGTATACAACCTCTTTAAAACCATGGCCGCCGGATCGGTTGAAGCAAATGAAGCTGCCGAAGCTCCGGCACTGGTATTGGCGGGTAAGCGTAAGCCTTTGAATGAGACCATCCACCGCTGGATGGAGCGAAAGACAGTTCGTTTTTCCATCTGGGTATTTGTCGCCCTCTTCATTGGAGGCGCAATTCAGATCATACCCATGATTTTCATTAAATCAAATATTCCCACCATCGATACAGTCACTCCCTACACTCCCCTGGAGCTCGAAGGACGTGATGTCTATGTCAAAGAAGGTTGTTATACCTGTCACTCACAGGTAATCAGACCCTTCCGATGGGAGACCGACCGCTATGGTGATTATTCAAAGATCGGTGAATTTGTATACGACCATCCTTTCTTGTGGGGTTCGCGGCGGACAGGGCCCGACCTGGCGAGGGCAGGCTATGTGAACGGACCGATGTATAAGAACTCGGCCTGGCACTACAACCACTTCATGGATCCGCAAAAAATGAATGAGCAATCGATCATGCCGCGCTACGACTGGTTTGCAAAAAAGGATGTCAACCTGGATATGACTCCCAACAAGATCAGGGCCATGCAGACCCTGGGAGTCCCCTACCCTGAAGGTTTTGATGAGCAGGCAGTGGATGATCTGCTATGGCAGGCCAATCAAATTGTGGCCGAGCTCAAGCTCTCGGGGATCGAGATTGAACCCACCAAAGAAATGGTGGCCATGATCGCATATATGCATAAACTGGGGCGGGATATTGAACCAAATACAAACCAAAACCTGGATAGCCATGACACTGGTGAGTAGTTTACTTGAAAGCATGACAGGCATTCACATTTTCTATGTGGTGGGCCTTCTTATATTTATCACGCTCTTCATCGTGATCTTCATCCGGACTATGCGAAGACCGGCTGCTGAGATGAACGAGTATAAAGAATCCATTTTTAACGACAAGGATCCAGACGGATCAGAGAGATCTTAAATATTAGGGTATGGAAGAGAATAAAAATGTGGATGAGCATTTGGATGAACACAATTACGACGGAATCCAGGAACTGGATAATCCACCTCCCAGGTGGATTATGATGTTATTCTATATTACCATCGGGTTTGCCATCATCTATGCAGCCTATTTCTTCTGGCTGGATGTAGGCGACCTCCAGGATGCCAGGTATGTTAAGAAATCGGAGATTCACGAAACCAGGTACCAGCTGGCCAGTCAGTCGAGCGACGAAATTGTAGCCCTTACCGATGCTGCAGATATCGAGGAAGGAAAAAGCATCTACAAGGAAATGAGTTGCTTTGCCTGTCACGGCATGCTTGGAGAAGGAAATGCCATTGGTCCTAACCTTTGCGATGATACCTGGCTCTATGGCTGCGATTTCCAGAGCGTTTTTAACATTATAAAAAACGGGAATGCGGCAAAGGGTATGACTCCCTTTAAGACACAGCTGAGTGATGCCAGGATCCAGAAAGTTTCCAGTTATTTGTTGAGTTTGAAGGACAGTAAGCCTCCAAATGCAAAGGGACCCCAGGGGGAGACTTGTGAATAAAGAGGAGCTATCATTCCGGGACCGGCCCATCAATCTCGACGACAGCGGGAGCAGAAAGTGGGTTTATGCAAAAAAACCAAAGGGTAAATGGTACAGGCGACGGACCATTTTCAGCTGGTTCGTCCTCCTGTTCTTCATAGCCGTACCTTTTATCAAAATCAACGGGAATCCTTTTATCCTGCTGGATATTGCTGGCAGGAAATTCATACTTTTCGGAGCCATTTTCTGGGCCCAGGACACCCTGATCCTGGCCCTGCTCATGCTCTCATTCATCATGTTCATCATTCTTTTCACAGTCACCTTCGGAAGGCTATGGTGTGGATGGGCCTGCCCGCAGACCATCTTCCTGGAAATGGTATTCAGGAAGGTGGAGTACCTGATTGAAGGCGACTACAGGAAAAGACAGGCCCTGGATAAGGGACCGATAACCGGCGAAAAAGTATTAAAGAAATCTCTTAAGCACCTCTTGTTCATGCTCATTTCCCTGGCCATGACCAACACCTTTCTGCTATGGTTCACTGGCCCCGAAAAATGGCTCGAGCTCATTTCACAACCCATCTCAGCCAATCTTTCGGGTTTTCTGATCATGTTGCTCGTATCGGCCTTCTTTTACTGGGTATACAGCTGGTTCCGCGAGCAGATCTGCACCATGGTTTGTCCCTATGGGAGGATGCAGGGAGTGCTGCTCGATTCCAAATCGGTGGTGGTCTCCTATGACTACAAACGGGGAGAACCCAGGGGCCCGAAAAGCGAGGGCGATTGCATCGATTGCCGACAGTGCATTGCGGTATGCCCCACAGCCATTGATATACGAAATGGCACCCAGTTGGAATGCATCAACTGCACAGCCTGTATCGATCAGTGCAACCAGGTGATGCTTTCGACCAAAAAAGACCCGGGTCTGATTCGTTTCGACTCTGAGATGGGTATCCGGGAGGGGCATACATCCATATGGAATGCCCGCAACAGAGCCTATTCTGTGGTATTGCTGATCCTGTTTTCATTCTTTATCTACACCCTGCTGTCCCGTCCGGTCATTGAAACCACCATTTTGCGAACTCCGGGCCTGCTCTACCAGGAGAATCCCGACCAGAGCATCTCGAACGTGTATAACATCAAGATTGTCAACAAAACACACGAAACACTGCCACTGGAATTTCGCCTGTTATCCCATGATGGTGAGATTAGAATGGCCGGTGGTAAAATGGAAATAAATGACCAGTCTATGTTCGAATCCACCTTTATTCTTTATCTTCATAGGGACCAAATTACCTCCGACCGAATGGAGGTCGAATTCGGTATTTACAGTAATAATGAGATCATTGAGACCTACAAAGCTTCTTTTGTAGGTCCCTAAAAAAAACAGAGATGAAGTTTCACTGGGGAACGGGAATCCTTATTTTCCTGATCATGTTTCTGCTTGCAGCAGGATTTTTCATTGCTTTTGCCATGAGACAGGATATTAGCCTTGTACATGAGGATTATTACGAAAGAGGGGTTAAACACAGCGATCAGATTAAAGTGCAGGAACGTTCTGCACCCTATACCGAGGCCCTCTATACCAAACAGGATGAATCCTCTCTTTATGTGGGTGTGGACCAGGAGTTGGCCACCAACATGAATTCAGCCCTCCTTCTTATCTACCGGCCTTCAAACCAGGACCTGGATATAGATCTTCCTTTCGAAGCCTCAAGGGGTGAACTGATCATCCCCAAGGATCGGCTTGAGAGTGGCAGATACATCCTGAAGTTAACATGGTCCTTCGAAGGGCTCAACTACGAAATTGAAAATACGGTGGTCATAAATTAAACTTCTTTCATCCAACATGTCCATTTTAATATCAGCACTGGTTCTGGGTTTTATGGGAAGTTTCCATTG
>JAOZLK010000328.1 GCA_029934875.1 Bacteroidales bacterium
TCCCCAATTAAAGGTGGATACGGGAACAATGCCGCTTGCGTTGGTTCAGGAACAGTGAGTTACGGGGCAATGGCCTGGCGCTTCATGCCTGAAGACTTTAAGTTGCGTTCCACCTATGGCCATGTGGAAGGCTCCACCCTGGAAGACTGGCCCATTTCCTATGAGGACCTGGAACCTTTCTACGAGAAAGCTGAATGGGAAATAGGGGTAGCTGGTGACGACAGCCAGAATCCCTTTGCTCCCGGGAGACGTAAGCCTTACCCAATGCCACCCTTTGAAAACAACACGGAGGGGAAGATGCTGGCATCAGCCTGTAAGAGGATGGGATTAAATCCCTTCCCCATACCCATGCTCCGCAACTCTGTGCCCTACAATGGGAGACCCGCATGTGTAAGGAATCGGACCTGTGTGGGCTTTGCCTGCCCTGTGGATGGTAAGAATGGTACCCACAATACGGTAATTCCCAAAGCCATGGCAACAGGCAATTGCGAGGTAAGGGTACATTGCCAGGTAGCAGAAATCATAAGTGATGCGAATGGTAGGGTAAAGGGTGTCAGGTACTTTGACGGACAGGGAAAGGGCAGGGAGCAGACAGCCGACCTGGTGGTGATTTCTGCCGCTGCCACTGAGACAGCACGACTGCTGCTTAACAGCCGCAGTGAGCGCTTTCCTAATGGGCTCGGAAATAACAACGACTGGGTGGGTCGCAACCTGCAGGGGCACGCTTATACCGGGGCACTTGGGCTTTTTGATGATGTTATCACCGATTTCGCAGGCCCGGGTGCCACCTTTGGATTTTGTGACTATAACCACCATAATGAGGGAATCATTGGTGGAGGCCTCTTATGTAATGAATTCAATGCATTGCCTTACCTTTTTACAAGAATGAGACCGCCTGGAGCTGCGGGGTGGGGGAAGGAGCATAAAGCCTTTCAAATAAAGAATATTAAACGGGTGGCCGGATTGCACGGCCCCATCCAGGAGATTCCAAACTTCGAGGCAAGGGTTACAGTCGATACTGAAGTAAAGGATTACTGGGGCATTCCGGTGGTGGCCCTTTCAGGCGAACGCCATCCCCTGGATCATGAGCATTGTAAATGGTTGTCGGCCAAGGCTGAAGCTGTATTAAAGGAGGCCGGGGCCTCCTATACCTGGCAGAGTGTTGGCGGCAGGGGCCTCAGTGGAGGACAGCACCAGGCAGGCACTGCAAGGATGGGGAACGATCCGCAAACGTCTGTTACCAATCGTTACGGCCAGGTTCACGGAATCGACAACCTCTTTGTGGCCGATGGAAGTCTTTTTGTTAGCAATGGCGGTTTTAATCCTGCTCTTACCATACTGGCCATGGGATACTGGGTTGCCGACCATATAACTAAAACCTGGAAGGGTACCGGGTTTAAATCCTAAAGCAGACCGGATCATGAGAAGAAGAATCGTCATCATCATCTCCACCTGCCTGGCACTCCTGCTACTTCTCAGCCTGGGCTATGCCGGCTGGAATGCAGCAAGTCCGGAACGGACCTGTTCCTCATGTCACGAGATTTCGCCTTCTGTGGATATCTGGCAAGAGTCGGCCCACCGCGATGTTAGCTGTGTGGATTGTCATGGAACGGTTATGAGCAACGGTTTTCATAGCCTCAGGGAAAAAACGAGCATGATTTTTCACCATCTGAAAAAGGAGGGGGAAAAGGTGCTTCCCGGTCTTGATGAAGCAGGAGTTCATCAGGTAATGGAGGCTTGCATCGGCTGTCACCAGGATGAGTACAGAAGTTGGAATGCAGGCGGTCATTCGGCCACCTATGCAGACATCTTCCTCAATGAAAAGCATAACTCCATGGAGCGCCCCTATCCGGACTGTTTCAGGTGTCACGGCATGTATTACGAGGGGAGTATATCTGATCTCATGAAACCCATCTCCACCACCGGACCATGGAGCCTGAAAGTGCCGGAGAAGGCTCAGCAGCCCGTAATCCCCTGCCTGGCCTGTCACGGCATTCATATGGAGAATGCAAGCCTGAGCCATCCAGGGACCATGGATGACCCGGCTGGGACCTTTTATGAAAGAGATCCCAGGAATCAGTATACCTCCCTTTATTTGCGCTCCGACCGGATGCACCTTCGCTCCGATTTGCTTAGGAAACCCGATATCTATCACGAGGGAGAGCAGGTACTTGTTTCCGACGATCCGGTTCAGCGCATCTGCATGCAGTGCCATGCCCCCAACTGGGCCCATGAAGCAGGGACGGAGGACGATCGTACTCCCACCGGTGTACATGAAGGAATCAGCTGCCTTGCCTGCCACAGCGACCATTCGAACAATCCGCTGGGGGCCTGCAATACCTGTCACCCGGCAGTCACCAGCTGTAATTTGGATGTAATGGTAATGAATACCTCCTATAAAAGCAGGAAGAGTCCCAATAACATTCACTCCATGAGGTGTGTGGACTGCCATGATCCAATTCCATACTAAAAACTATTTCCATGAACAGAATAAGTTTCTGGAAAGGTGTAAGTCCTTTGGAGTTCGGGTAGGACTCTCCTCATGGTTCAGAAATGATCAGGATAATCCAAGGATGAAACAGGTGGCCGGTGGATGAGTATACCTGATTTTGAGTGATGTATTTTGATTAATAATTTCTAAGTTGCAGGTTCACTCAAATTTCTTAGCAATGAAGTTCGAATCAAAGGTAGAAACTTCCTTCTACAAGGCATCCGGATCGCCTTATATTGAGACCAATATACCCTACCTGGTGGTTGATAATTTCCCACTGATGGGTTTGCTGACGGCCCTTCGGTTCCTGGAGTGGGCCGGTGAGAACCCCAGCGGTGTGATCAGCCTTCCCACGGGAAAAACACCCGAATATTTCATAAAATGGACCAGCTACCTGATGGAGAACTGGGATTCGAAAAAGGTTAAAGACCTGAGAGCAAAATATGGTGTGGGCAGGCTTAGGAAACCCAGCCTGAAAGGGCTTCAATTTGTTCAGATCGATGAGTTTTATCCCATCAGCTCAAAGCAGCACAACAGCTTCTATAACTATGTGAAGAAATACTATATGGGAGGTTTCGGCTTTGATCCGAAAAGCGCCCTTCTGATCAATTCGGATGAGATCCCTCTGGCAGGTGGACGTTCCTACCTGGAGGTTTTCCCCGATAGCAGGGTGGACCTTTCCCTCAGGTACAGGGAGCCTAAAAGTACTTTCGAGAAGATCCAGCAGGACTCCGTTTTTTCCATCGACAACTGGTGTAATGCATATGAACACCAGGTGAGGGAAAAGGGGGGGATTGGTTTCTTCCTTGGGGGAATTGGCCCGGATGGACACATTGCTTTCAATACCCGCGGTTCGGATCACCACTCCGCTACTCGTCTGACTGAAACAAATTTTGAAACCCAGGCTGTGGCAGCATCCGACCTGGGTGGAATCGAGATTTCCAAGAACAGGCTGGTGATTACCATCGGACTGGAGACCATCACCTATAATCCGGAAGCGGTGGCAATCATCTTTGCAGCCGGTGAGGCAAAGGCCCCAGTGGTAAAGTCTGCCCTTGAGAATGAGCCTTCTGTGCTTTACCCTGCCAGTGTGCTCTCAAGACTTAAAGGAGCCCGTTTTTACCTCACTACCGGTGCGGCATCCAGTTTGCACAGATCGGTGGAGGACTACTACAAAACCGGTGAATGGACCCAGGAAAAGACCGACCGGGCCGTGATTGACCTCTGTGACAGGCTTGAAAAGTATGGCCACCACCTTACCCTCAGTGATCTGAAGGACGATCGCTATTGCCGCCTGATCCCTGGTCTGGGTGAAGATACGGTATCATCTGTGATCCGTTCGACTACTGACAAATTTGAAAAGGGGATGTTCCCCGAAACCAGCCAGGTTTATTACCATACCGGGCCGCATCATGACGACATCATGCTGGGTATCAATCCCCACATTCATCGCCTGATGAGGAATGAAACCAACAGCAACTTTTTTTCGATTCTTACCTCGGGCTTTACGGCTGTAACCAACAAATTTGTGATTGATGCACTGGAAGATGCAAAGCTTTTCCTGGATAAGGGTCAGATGACCATGACCAGATACCCCGACTTTTTTGAATCGGGTTACCAACACAAGCGCGACAAGGATGTGAATCATTACCTTTTAAAGGTGGCCTCCGGCGAAGATTATGAATTGCGCCGAGGCCTTGCTCACAGGATGGTGAGGGATATGGTTGGTTTGTATGGATTGAAAAGTATTGATCAATTACGTGATCAGATCAACAGCATCATCATGGTGCTTAAAAGGAGTTATGACGGGGAAATTAATACTCCCGACATACAGAAGTTCAAGGGGATGATCCGGGAGTTTGAGGAGGAGCTGGTATGGGCCTGTTTCGGTATCCAGACTAAGAATGTACACCACCTGCGCCTGGGATTCTATACCGGGGATATTTTTACTGAACAACCCAACAAGGAGCGGGATGTGGAACCGATCCTGGATGAACTGAGACAGATTAAACCAACGGTTGTCAGCCTGGCCTTCGATCCCGAAGGCAGTGGTCCGGATACCCATTACAAAGTTTTGCAGGTGGTTGCCGAAGCACTCCGGATGTGGAGTAAGGAGGAAGATCTTTCCGGACTCAGGATATGGGGTTATCGGAATGTGTGGTATCGTTTCCATCCTGCAGAGGCCAATAGGATTGTACCTGTTTCCTTGAATGCAATGAGTGTGATGGAAGATGCCTTTACCCATAGCTACCTGAGCCAGGTGGATGCATCATTCCCCAGCTACCAGCATGATGGGAAATTCAGTGACCTGACCAAGAAAATATGGGTGGATCAACTCAGGACCACGCAGTTGTTGCTGGGTAAGAACTATTTCTACCAGCATGACAGCCCGCGTGTGAGAACCACACATGGTTTGCTCTATTTCAAGGAGATGAGCATCGAGGAATTCCTTACTCATGCCAGAGAACTGGAGAAATCCATGGAGGGGGTTGTCCTGTAAGGAGCTTGAAAAGGAATCTTTCCTTCGTCGCTGTACCCAGCCTGGTTCAGTCTTTGCTGGCCTCAGACATTTGCTTATGGGATAAATACGGGGTAGTCATTTTCATGATTTCACAAAGTCACGTCCCTGTGATTAAGTCGCATTGTGGTAAGTTTTTAATTATCAGGATTCTTGCAGTAGAATTTTATATATCCTTAATTATAAGGATGTTATATCGCGCTGACAGAAAAATGTTAGAATCAGGGAAGTCACAATTTCGTAAGAAGTTACGAGTGTGTGACTTTCTGTTTTCGTGAATATGGACATCCGAAAATGTTCAACTCCGATACCTGTAACAAGCTTAGTTCTGCAGAGCTCGCATGCTCGGTTTGCTTTGCGGAGCTCGCATGCTCGCTTAGGACAAGACGCTTGTAAAAAGGAAAAGGCCACTCCGCAATGGAATGGCCTTTTGAGCTTTAAAAAATAATGATCTGCTTTTTTATAATTCCCTGATCTTGATATTGCGGAACCAAACGGCATGGCCATGGTCCTGGAGCCCGATGTAACCGGTCTTGGCTACATCTGCAAAATCGGGATTGAAGTCCGGAAACT
>JAOZLK010000329.1 GCA_029934875.1 Bacteroidales bacterium
CAACCAGGGTGTGGATCTCATCAATGAACATAATGATCTGGCCATCCGAGCCAATCACCTCATTGACCACCGATTTTAGCCTCTCCTCGAATTCACCCTTATATTTTGCTCCTGCAATCAGTGCTCCCATATCCAGGGAGTAGATCTCCTTGTTCAGCAGGTCATCGGGAACATCGCCACTCTGAATGCGAAAGGCAATGCCCTCTGCAATGGCGGTTTTACCCACACCAGGCTCTCCGACGAGTATGGGGTTATTCTTGGTACGCCTGGAAAGGATCTGCAGCACCCTGCGTATTTCATCATCCCGTCCAATAACAGGATCAAGCTTCCCGCTTTCGGCCTGCTTATTCAGATTGATGGCATACCTGTCAAGGGCATGATAGGTCTCCTCGGCCGACTGACTCTGGGCCTTGGCTCCTTTTCGAAATTCCTTTATGGCAGCGACCAGTTCTTTCTTCGTGATGCCTGCATCTTTCAGTATCTGCGAGGCTGTATCCCTGGTTTCAAGAACACCAAGTAAAAGGTGCTCCAGGGTCACATAATCATCCTCAAACTGCTTCCGGCTAGCCAGTGCATGGCCTAAAGCCTTATTGGCATTGTCTGATAAATACTGTTTACCGCCACTAACAGCCGGATAGCTTTTCAGAAGATGTTCCAGGGCTGCACGAAAAGCATCCAGGTTGGCTGACAACTTTCCGAATAGATGAGGCACAACACTCTCATCAACAGCCAGAACACCACTTAAAATATGTGCACACTCAATGGCCTGGTTCTCATTTTCAAGGGCTCTTTGCTGCGCCCTTTGAACAGCCTCCTGTGCTTTTATTGTATATTTATTCAAGTCCATAAGCTTGTTTTTTTTTTAATTTATGCAGAATGACAATAAACAAATGCCAGGCCACAAAAGAAATTTAGCCTGGCAATTATAAGCTAAGACATTATATGAAAGGGTTTTATTAAAAAGGATAAATCAAAAAATACTGAAACATATACAACGTAGTGTCATTTTGTCATTATAATTACACAAATCGTATGACATTATGTCATAATATATTATAAATCCCTCATACCTTTAGCGACTTTTATGCATTAAGTTTGCCATTCATCTTATAATCATGAAAATAACAGCAGCACTTATCCTGGCAAGCGGACTCCTGTTTTCCTGTAATTCTATTGATAGCAACCGGCTTGATGATCTTGCAGAAGCCTATATGACGGAAAACCATGTTCCGGGAATGGTATGTGCCGTGGTGAAAAATGGTGATATCAGCTGGGGCAAATCCTATGGAAAGGCCAATTTGGAAAAAAGTGTGGCCATGAGTAGAGAGGGGTACATGAATGTTGCCTCGGTGACCAAGACCATCACCGCAACAGCCATTATGCAACTCTGGGAGCAGGGCGAAATCGACCTGGACCAGGATATTAATCACTACCTGGCCGTGGATATAAAAAGTCCGTATTTCCCTGATGTTCCCATTACTGTCAAGCTCTTGCTTACCCACACATCCTCCCTGGTAGACGGATCGGCATATTATGAGAGCTATGCATGTGGCGACCCTGAAATAAGCCTTCAGGAATGGATCGTCAACTATTTGTTACAAGGGGGGCGCTTTTTCAATGAGGATGAGAATTTCCTGCCAGTAAAGCCTGGCGAGCAATATCAATACTCAAACATTGGCTTCGGACTGCTGGGCTACATTGTGGAGAGTGTTTCGGGATTGTCCTTCAGCGAGTACTGCTCACTCAATATATTTGATCCCCTGGAAATGACCGGGAGCTCATTCTACCTGCAAGATATGGATTTGTCAAATCACATCCTGCCCTATGTCTATATTTCAAAAGAATCTAGGGATGAGATCGTGAACAATTACGCCACATTTCTTTCGGAAGATGCGGACTTTTCCCCTGGAAAGAATAAGGCCCTTTGTCTTTACAGCTTTCCCAATATCCCCGACGGCCTCTTACGGACCAGCGTGGAAGAGCTATCGCACTTCCTTTCTGCCTACATGAATGGAGGACAGTACAATGGAAGCAGCATATTGAAGCAATCCACAATTGACAAAATGCTCTCTCTGCAACTTGAAGGAGATGGATCCCAGGGACTATGCTGGCATAGATCGGAGTTTGAATCGCTTTGGGGACATGGAGGCAATGATCCGGGGCTTAGAACCAGCATGTTTTTCAGTCGTGATACAAAGATTGGAATCATTATTTTTCAAAACAGCGACCAGGGGAATCCCTTTGAGTTGCTGGAAAAAATTTACAGGCTTGAGAAACAGAATTGAACTACTTGCTCCTGGTGGAGATATTGATTCCATAAAGGCGGCCATACTGGCAGGAGCCAATGCTGTATATTGCGGGATTCATAAATTCAATGCCAGGAACCGGGCCACTAACATCACCTTTGAAGACTTAAACGGTTTGCTAAGACTTGCGCATAGCAAAGACTGCCAGCTCTTTCTCACCCTTAATATCCTGATCCTTGAAAGTGAAATTCCTGACCTTATCCGTTTGCTTAACAGGCTGGTAAATACCAGCATCGACGGAGTTATCATCCAGGACTTTGGCTTGTTTTACCTGCTTTCAAGGCACTTCAAGGGCTTAAACATACATGCCTCCACCCAGCTTACTACACACAATGAAGGACAGATCAGCTTTCTCCAGGCACTGGGAGCAAGCCGTATAAATCTATCCCGGGAGTTGAGCCTGGAAGAGATCCGATCCTTAAGCCGGTTTGCCCACGAGAAGCAAATGTTGTCGGAAGTTTTTGTCCACGGCTCCTATTGCATCTCTTTCTCAGGCCTGTGTTACATGAGTTCGGTTCACGGGGGGAATTCGGGGAACCGGGGACGCTGCAGTCAACCCTGCCGGGATCCCTACGATGTAACAGCCCAGGGTAAACACTTCGCGCTCAATCTCAAGGATAACTCGGCCCTTACGGATATACAGGACCTGGCTGAGGCGGGTGTGGACTCACTTAAGATTGAGGGGAGGATCAAAAAGTATCATTATGTATATACTGTAGTTGAAAGCTATAAAAACCAGCTTCAGCGTTTCTATGATGGAAAAACTATGTCTCTTGACAAGGACAAGCTTTACAGGGTTTTCAACCGCGATTTCTCCAACGGCTACCTAAAAGGAGAAATTGGCCAGGCAATGTTTATTGATAATCCCCGGGATAATTCCTCAAGCCATCTGGCTAAAAAAAACGGAGGGCTCGGTGAAGATGCTATTGCTTATGCCGAGCAAGAGCTATATGAGGAGAAAGGAGAGATCAGGGCCCGGCTCAGGGACCAGATGGATCGTATGAGCACGGATCATGCCCCCCTGAACATGACTGCTCGCGGAGAAGAGGGTGGGCCCCTTAAGCTTGACATCGTGACTCCCGAATCTGCCTTCTCAGTCAGCTCGAAAAAGCACCTGGAAAAAGGGGATGGACTTTCACTGGATCGTAAAGAGCTTCTGAAAAGATTCAAAGCCATCAATGAAACAGAGTACCTTATCGAAGCTGTGGAACTAAAAGACCTGCAGCCAGGCTTACTCCTTCCCTTCAGTGAGCTCACCGCTATAAAGAACGAAATTCTGCTTAAATTACGGAAAGGGCAGAAGCACATGATCCCGGTCAAGTTCCCCATCCTGAAAGAAGTCCTTCCCCCTGCCCTTCCCCCTGCTCTTTCTTTATTAATATCTTCGGAGAATGATCTTGAATTTTGCGATCAAACATCTGCTGAAATCTATTTTCAACTCCCGGATGCTCCATCGCAGGGACTGGACAGGCTGATAGATTTCTTTCGGAAAAACAGGCATATTAGTCCCTGGTTCCCTTCCGTCTTAATCGGGGAGGAGTATGACGCAGCTTTGAGATTCCTCCGGGAGGTGAATCCTGAACACCTGGTAAGCGATAATACAGGTATCGCTTTTGAAGCGCACAGAACCGGAATTCCGTGGACTGCCGGGCCCCGCCTGAATCTGGCAAACTCCTACAGTCTCCTTTGCCTACAGGAGCAATTCAGCTGTTCGGGCGCCTTCCTTTCGAATGAATTGGGAAAGAAGCAGATCCGGGGGATCAAAAGACCCGGGGATTTCAAACTCTACTACAGCATCTATCATCCCATTGATGTGATGACAAGCAGGCAGTGCCTCTTCCAGGGTGTCAGCGGATGTGCCAAGCTTAGGATCGATGAGGATTGCCTTCCCTCTTGCCATAAAACTGCCACTCTTGTAAATCGGGACAGGACCTCTTTCTTCATAGAAAAAACAGGATCCAACTACAACAGGATATACAATGAGAAGAATTTCATGAACCTGGAAATCGTGAAAGATTATTCGGGCTTATTCTCAGGATTCCTCATCGATCTGAGGCATATAAAAACCGCCACCAGGCTAACAACTGATCCCCTTGGACTCATTGAACTTTTTGAAAAGCTGCTTAAGGGAAAAACCGGGGCACAGCACGAGCTGAAGCAAATGATTCAAAATACGACCAGCTCACAGTACAGTCAAGGAATCTGATTGACACCAATAGATCAGGGGGTATATACCACTTTTTTGAGCAGTCTTCCTGCCGGGGAACGAAGCTCGACCAAATATATGCCATGGCTCACATTCAAGGCATTCATTGACAACTCTGTATAAGAGCTAAACGCTTCCCTGTAAAGGACTTTTCCCTGCAGATCGTATATAGTCAGATCGGTGAAATATCCCTCGTCGCCACACACCTGAACCATCAAGAGGTCCCTTGTGGGATTGGGATAGAGCTGCATGGAAAACTCATTTGCTCCAGCTCTTGATTCCTCGCCTCCAAGTATGAGATCATAGCTGAAGGGAGTCCCATGTAAACGCCTTCCTGCGGTCCAATACAGGGGATCGTTGGGATCACCCTGGGGATTTATCTCCACCGATGCCAGCGAGGATCCCTGTCCATCGGGCTCTGTGGGCCATGGGGCATCATCATCGTAGGTGAAATCCATTAGCAGCTCCCCTCCTGCTGTACTAACAACTACCTGTTCTCCGCCATTGGACAGATTTTTCTGGTAATTACCCGAAGCATCCATGCCATATCTTTCGAAAAAGGAAGTGGGTTTGGCTGCAATTACAAAGTAACTGTCAGGAGGCAAAACACTGGCTTCAGGAAATTCGTAATACACAGCCGAATCAACAAGCAAGCCCGACAGGTTCAGTCCAAGGTCCGGACTCACATTCTTGAATTCAATGAACTCAAAGGACTTACCCGAGATTGTATCTGTACCATTAATACTATCCAGGGGATGGTAATGAATTTCTGTGACCTTCAGATCCGAATAGTCGCTTTGCTCACCAAGCAATGTAATGCTCTTCTCTGCACTCCATCTGTCATTCTTGAGAACCCTTGACCTCAGTATTGCAGAGAAAGAAAAATCCAGCGTTCCTCCCGATGCTATTTTACTTGCCGAGGAAGAAACATCCCCTCCAATATCCCTTGGATCGGATCCATCCAGGGTATAGTAGATATCACCTGAAGAACCCTCTCTGCTAAGGGTAAGTATAATATAAGAAGAGATTTGCATTACAGGGTCCTCAATGACCTGTCCCTCTGCCTTAA
>JAOZLK010000023.1 GCA_029934875.1 Bacteroidales bacterium
CCACGGGGATGATCATCTCTTTGGGCACCTGTTCGGTAGAGAAGACGACATTGAATCCTCCATGGACATCCATCTTTCTCAGTTTTTTTCGGAGTAAATAGGCCAGTTTGCAATTATAGGTATCTCCAAAATCAACCACCCTGATTTGTGAAGGATCCACTTTTCCTCCAGAGCCCATAGAGCTGACCAGTTTCAGGCCCTTGTTTACTGCATGGTAAATCAGGAGAATCTTTGGAGCCAGGGTATCGATTGCATCAACCACGAAGTCAAATGCTTCATCCAGAATCTCCGGAATACGCTCCTCCATAATAAACTCGTTGATCATTGTGAGTTCAAGCCCGGGATTAATCTGCTTCAGGCGATCTCCCATCACTTCTACCTTATCCTGATAAAGGCTTGCGTGTGTGGCCGGTAACTGGCGATTTATATTGGAGGGCTGAATGGTATCAGTATCGATAATGGTCATTCGTCCAACCCCACTTCGACAAATCATTTCTGCGGCCATGGCACCTACACCACCCATGCCAACCACCAGGACATTGGATTGCTTTAGTTTCTCAAAACCCTCCTTACCAAGTATTTGTATGGTACGTTCCTGCCAGCCAGGATGTGGACCGCCTGGATTCATTTCAGCTTAAAATCAAAAAATTCCTGCAAACTTTGGCATGTGGTTCTTCACATTTTCCACAATTTGCACGCGAAGCTGATCCAGAGAAACCTCTTTCAATTCAGCTGCAGTAAAATAAACTTCCCTGATATCCATTTCACCTTCATCGGTTTCCAGGAACATGTGATCCAGCGGGACCTCTTTACAGGCCTCTATAACCTTTGTATTATCCTTGGCAATGGCCTCTCCGAATGAGATCAGGAAGCCAGCCTTTACCAGGTCAGCTGCCATTTCCCTATTTCCATTGTAGCCATGAATAATCATGGGTACCGAAGGGTTATGCGCCTTCATGAATTCAATCATCTCATTAAAGGCCCTGACCACATGCAGAATAACGGGAAGATCCGAAAACTCGGCAATATCAACCTGCTTTTCAAAAATGCGTTTCTGAACATCCATGGGAACGTCAATGGATTTATCGAGTCCGATTTCTCCTATGGCGAAAACGTTTGGGTTTTCAGTTGAGAGGCGAACTTTATTAAGGGTATCCTGCTCATCAAACTTTCCCACATTATAGGGATGGAATCCTACGGAATAATGTCCATACTCAATATCATCGGGGGGATACTGGCTGGCCATAAGACTACGCAATACCCACTCCTGTACATTATTGGCCTGCCTGTGGCCGTGAATGTTCACAAAAAGTTTCTTCTCGTCTACCATGATATCCCTGTTTAGATCGTTATTTTTTCAATTCCGCTACTCATCCTTGCGACCACCTCTTCCTTTCCGATGAAGGAGGCCAGGTCAAAAAGTCCCGGACCTTTGGCTGCACCAACCAGCAAGAGTCTCCATGCATTCATGATTGCACCCATACCCCACTCCTTTTCCATGATCAATCCCTTTACCTTAGCTTCAAGAGATGCAGCATCAAATGGTTCACAGGAGTTAATTGCTTCTGCAAGAAGGGCCATCTTTTCAGGAATATCTGCCTTCCAGCGCTTCTTCACCACATTTGCATCGTAAGAATCAGGGGCAGAAAAAAAGAACCACGACTGATCCCATATTTCGTGCAGGAAGCCAATTCTCGGCTTAATAAGCGGGACCAGGGCCTGTAGCTCTTCATCGCTGACTGCTCTTCCGTGTTCTTCCAATTCCCTGGAAAAAGCGCTATAAAGTACCTCATCTGCCAGGAGCCCAATGTGCTGTTGGTTGAACCATTTGGATTTTTCGGGATCAAACCTGGAACCTGATTTCCCCACCTTCTCAAGCTGAAATTCTTTAATAAGCTCGGGAAGAGAGAAAAGCTCCTGTTCGGATCCGGGGTTCCATCCCAATAGGGCAAGAAGATTAATGCATGCCTCAGGAAGGTATCCCTCTTCTTTGTATCCTGGTGAAACAGCTCCATTTTTGGGATCGGTCCATTCCAGGGGAAATACCGGGAATCCTCCCTGCTCACCATCCCTTTTACTGAGTTTTCCTTTTCCATTTGGTTTCAGGATCAGGGGCAGGTGGGCAAAGGCCGGCATCAGGTGTTCCCAGCCAAATGCTTTGTATAAGGCTACATGTAAAGGAAGCGACGGGAGCCACTCTTCTCCCCTGATCACATGTGAAATGGCCATCAGGACATCGTCCACAACGTTCGCGAGGTGATAGGTAGGCATTCCATCGGACTTGAATAATACCTTGTCATCCAGGGTGGCGGTAGAGACCACCACCTCTCCCCTGACCAGGTCTTCCATCACAATCTCCTGATCAGGCTCAAACCTGAAACGGATTACGTAAGGGATTCCCTTCTCTATGAGTTCTTTCACTTTCGATGCCTCCATGTTCAGAGAATTACTCAATGACTCCCTGATCCTTGCGTCGTAAACAAAAGTAGCCCCTTTCGATTCGTGCGCCTTCCTTAATTCGTCAAGCTCCCCGGGGGTATCAAAAGCATAATAGGCATGCCCGGCTTCCACCAGCTGTAGTGCATACTGCTCATACTGCGCCTTCCGCTCAGATTGCCTGTAGGGTCCGAAACTACCACCGAAACCCGGACCTTCATCGGGAACCAGGCCACACCATTTTAAGGATGAGATAATATAATCCTCTGCACCTGGAACAAAGCGTGTCTGGTCGGTATCTTCAATCCGCAGGATGAAGGCTCCATTGTGCTTTTTAGCAAAGAGGTAATTAAAAAGGGCAGTCCGCAATCCGCCTATGTGAAGTGGCCCCGTAGGACTGGGGGCAAATCTTACCCTGATGTTATCATTCATAGCTTTATTCCGTTTGCACAAAGATAGTATGTTCTTTATCATTTTTTAGCGACGCAGAAACTCCTAATTTCGCATACAATCAAATTAATAGCAAAAACCATGTACGGCAAAATCAAAGAGCATCTTAAGCAGGAACTGAATGCCATTTCAGAAGCTGGCCTTTTTAAGGCGGAACGGATCATCACTTCATCCCAGTCGGCCGAAATTCAACTGGAAGATGGAAAAAGGGTACTTAATTTTTGTGCCAATAACTACCTGGGGCTCTCAGACCATCCCCAGCTGGTGGAGGCTGCAAAAGAGGCCCTGGATACCCATGGCTATGGAATGTCGTCGGTTCGTTTTATCTGCGGTTGCCAGGATATGCACAAGACCCTGGAGGCAAAAATCGCGGAGTACTTTGGATGTGAGGATACCATTCTTTATGCGGCCTGTTTCGATGCCAATGGTGGTCTCTTCGAGCCCTTGCTGACAGCCGAGGATGCGATTATTTCAGATTCCCTGAATCATGCTTCCATCATCGACGGTGTAAGGTTATGCAAGGCTCAGCGTTATCGCTATAATAATGCCGACATGGAGGACCTTGAGCAGCAGCTGATCACTGCCCAGGAACAACGTTTCAGAATCATTGTCACCGATGGTGTTTTCTCCATGGACGGAAATGTGCCACCGGTGGACCAGATCTGTGCACTTGCAGAAAAATATGATGCCCTTGTCATGGTGGACGAATGCCATTCGGCCGGAGTGGTAGGCGAGACTGGCCGGGGTGTTACTGAGCTGTTTAATATCCGTGGAAAAGTGGATATTATCACTGGAACGCTGGGCAAGGCCTTTGGAGGTGCCATTGGAGGTTTCACTACAGGAAGAAAGGAAATTATAGAAATGCTTCGCCAGCGTTCACGCCCCTACCTCTTCTCCAACTCGCTGCCGCCGGCTGTTGTGGGAGCCGGAATCCGAATGTTCGACATGATGAAGGAAACCAGTGAGCTCCAGGAGAGGCTGCACAAAAATACCGCATTTTTCACAAAGCAAATGCTGGCTGCTGGTTTCGATATTAAGCCCACCCAGAGTGCCATCTGTGCCGTGATGCTTTATGATGCAAAACTCTCCCAGGTCTTTGCCGCAAAACTTCTCGAGGAGGGTATTTACGTAATTGGATTCTATTTCCCGGTGGTTCCAAAGGATCAGGCCAGGATCAGGGTTCAGCTCTCAGCCGCCCATAAACAGGAACACCTTGATAAGGCAGTTGCGGCCTTTATCAAAGTGGGAAAAGACTTGAATGTAATCTGATCAGACCAGCCTGCGTTTACCGAGACCGGCATCGGTTAATACGAGGATAAACAGAGCAATCAGGGCCGCAGCAACGCCACCCGAGAAATTGATTTTTGATAAAAACTGTAAATTCAGGTTAAACTCCGGAAGCTTCCATTCCAGGCTGGAAAAAGGGTCCCCCACCTGTATGAACCTGGCCCCTGGTTCTGCATAAACTACAGCAAGAATCACCAGGGTGATCCCCAGCAGGATGATCACAATCTGTCCACCTTTTCCAATAAGTGGTTTATAGGCTTTCTTTTCAGGGGCTGACGCAATCAGATCCATTACCTGGCCGGTGAAATCCTTGGGAGCCTGTTCAAGACCTCCCTCCATGATTAGCTTGGATATTTTGGGATCACGTTCCATATTAAACAATTGAATTTAGTTCTTTTTTAAGGTACTCGCTCAATACCTGGTACATTTTTTTTCTCGACCTGTGCAATTTAATACGGATATTATTACTGGTAAGGCCGGTTACTTCTGCAATCTCTTCAAGCGATAATTCATCATAATAAAAGAGGGTTACCACCACAGCATCGGTTTCTGCAAGGGCCTCGATGGCCATCCTGAGGTAGTGCTTTCTTTCCTCCCCGCTTAACAAATCAAGGCCGCTTACATCCTGACTATTCACTTCCATATCGGGAAGTTCATCCACCATATCGATGATCTTAACCTTCTTTCTTATCTCGCTGATGCAATGGTTGTAGGAGATCCGGTATATCCAGGTTGAGAACTTCGACTTTTCGCGGAAGTTTTCCATGGAACGATAAACCTTCACAAATACCTCCTGGGCGGCATCAGCGGCATCAGCTTCCACAGTAAGCATTCTCAGGCATATGGTATAGACCATATCACTGTACCTGTCAACCAGGAGGGAGAAGGCCTCCTTGTCTCCCGACTTCACCCGGTCGATAATGTATTTCTCCTCACGATCATCCATTCAAGCTATAAGACGCAAGTCCCGGATTGATGTTACATCTTAGAAACGTTAAAATTTATAAAAAAAGTCTGTGCATTTCTGTAACATGATCCAGAAAGGCTGCGTCAAAGAGGAAAATTGTTAATGTTTAACCAAAACTCAATATCATGTTAACGGAAATATTAGTACCCATATCAGTTTTTGCAGCCTCCTTTGGAATCGTCTATGTAATTGTCACCGCCAGGAATCGCGAAAAAATGGCCATGATTGAAAAAGGTATCGATCCAAAAGAATTCATGGCCAAACCCAAAACAAATAATAACGGGATCATCAAATGGGCCCTGTTGCTGGTGGGTGTTGGAATCGGTTTGTTCCTGGGGAGCGTTCTCGATACCTATACCGATATACCTGAGGAGCCTGCCTATTTTGCCTGTGCCCTGCTTTTTGGTGGACTTGGCCTGGTCGGAGCCTTCCTCATCACCAGGAAGAGTGAGCCCAAGGAGTAAAGCCCCTTTAAGAATCTCAAGCCTATCTATCTACTATGAACTTAAGAAGGCATCCGTTTCGGGTGCCTTTTTTCTATGTTAAGGGATGCTTAATCGTAAGGTGCGTATTTTGCTTTGCAAAAAAATGCCATGTTACTTCCTAAGCATCCCTTAACAAATTGCAAGAGAAAGCCTTATAGGCTTCGGAGCTATACATACCCTCTCCTGTATTAATAAGTTGGATTAAAAAAGGACACCATTTTATTATGCCCGGGAGGAAACCTATAAATATTTGCTTGCAAAGATTTTAAGTGACGAATGGGCATAAATAAAGAGAGTGTACCGTTTGATACACTCTTTTTAAAACAAACAAAGTTTTACACTTTATCCACACTTGGAGTGGCCGCAATCTGTACAGATCAGGCAACCTTCGGTGTATACAAGATTATCGGAACTGCACTCTTCGCACTTCTGACCTTCCTTGGCCTTAGTTCCGTCGGGGATGTATTTCTTCAGGGAGCGAACAACGCCGGCACTCCATGTATTGATCGATTCGTTATCCAGTCTCAGGGAAGAGATAAGGTTGATGGCAGCCACCACCGGCATTCCGTGTCGGAGCACACCTGAGATCAACTTGGCATAGTTCCAGAATTCGCTGTTAAACTGGTGAGAGAGACCTCCCATGGTCACCTTGTAACCGTACTTATCCACATACTGGAAGTCATATCTTTTGGTGCCATCCTCATTCTTCATCTTCAGGATTTTTCCTGTCTTCACCTTGGAAGGAATGGGGAAAGTATCCTCCTCCTTACGTCCGGTGAAGATTTCATAGGGATTTCCATTCAGAAGGCCAATGAAGGCGATCCAATCCTCATCGTTATTCTTGAAGCGGAGAATCTCGGCATCCAATTCCCTGGGTCGTTTAATGGGAAAATCAGCAATCTTTTCCTCCTTCTTATCGGCTGCCAGCAGGACACCCGACCTGGATCCGTCCCTGTATACAGTTGCTCCCTTACAGCCATTTTTCCAGGCATGTATATAGAGATCACCCACCAGTTCCTCCTTGGCATTGGAGGGAAGATTAATGGTTACAGAGATGGAATGATCCACCCACTTCTGAATGGCTCCCTGCATCTTCACCTTCTGCATCCAGTCCACATCGGCGGAAGTGGCTTTGTGATAGGGGGAACGCTTTACCAGCTCGGCCACGTCCTCATCGCTGAATCCTTTTACCTCCTCGGGATCCATTCCATTAACTGAAAGCCAGGTGAGGAAATTGTGATGAAATACATTGTACTCTTCCCAGCTGTCACCAACTTCATCCACGAAAGACACCTGGGCCTCTTTGTCATTTGGATTCACTTTTCTGCGTCGCTTATAAACGGGCAGAAATACCGGCTCAATTCCGGAAGTTGTCTGGGTCATCAGACTGGTGGTTCCTGTGGGAGCAATGGTGAGCAGGGAGATATTCCTGCGACCGTGTTGCTTCATCTCTTCTATCAGACCGGGATCTTCTTTACCCAGTCTCTTTATAAAAGGATTATCCTTCTCCTTAGAGAAATCAAATACTTCAAAGGCTCCCCGCTCTTTTGCCATAACTACTGAAGAACGATAGGCCTCCAGGGCAACGGTTTTGTGTACCTCAACAGAGAAATCAGTTGCATCCTCACTGCCATAGATGAGACCCAGTGCTGCCAGCATGTCGCCTTCAGCAGTGATTCCCACACCGGTTCTTCGGCCTTCCAGGGCTTTGCTCTTAATATTGCTCCACAACCTGATCTCCACTCCCTTGATCTCTTCGTCTTCCGGATCGGAATAGATTTTATCAAGGATCGCATCGACCTTTTCCAGTTCCAGGTCAATGATATCATCCATAATGCGCTGCGCATGCCCCATGTGCTTCCGGAACTTCTCCCAGTTAAACCTGGCTTCCGGTGTAAAGGGCTGCTCAACATAAGAATAAAGGTTCACAGCCAGTAAACGGCAGCTGTCGTAAGGACAGAGGGGGATCTCTCCACAGGGGTTTGTGGAAACGGTCCTGAAACCTTTGTCACCATAACTGTCAGCCACGGACTCATTAATAACCGTATCCCAGAAAAGGATTCCGGGCTCGGCCGATTTCCAGGCATTATGAACGATCTTTCCCCACAACTCCCTGGCTTCGATCTCTTTAACATGGGTAGGCTTATCAGAATCGATGGGGTATTGCTGTGTATAAGTTTTTCCCTCCACCACGGCCTTCATAAATTCATCGTCGATCTTGACCGAAACGTTGGCACCGGTCACCTTTCCACTCTCCATCTTAGCATCTATGAAATGCTCTGCATCGGGGTGCTTTACTGAAATACTCAGCATCAGGGCGCCCCTCCGGCCATCCTGGGCCACCTCCCTGGTGGAGTTTGAATAGCGCTCCATGAAGGGCACCACACCAGTGGATGAGAGGGCACTGTTCAGAACAGGGCTTCCCGAGGGCCTGATGTGTGACAGATCGTGTCCCACACCCCCACGTCTTTTCATCAGTTGTACCTGCTCCTGATCAATTTTCATTATTCCGCCATAGGAATCGGCACGCCCGTCATGGCCAATCACAAAACAATTTGAGAGGCTTGCTATCTGGAAATTATTCCCAATACCCGTCATGGGTGATCCCTGGGGAACGATGTATTTAAAACCCTGCATGAGGTCAAAAAGTTCATCGTAGGAAATGGGATTAGCATAGCGCTGCTCTATCCGGCTGATCTCCGAAGCCAGGCGCCGGTGCATATCATCAGGAGTACACTCATATATTTTACCGCTTGAGTCCTTCAGAGCATACTTATTTACCCAGACCCTGGCAGCCAGTTCATCACCCTTAAAATATATAAGGGATGCTTGATAAGCTTCATCAAAGGTGTACGCTTGCCTGTATTGAACCTCTTTCTTTGTTTGATTCTTTTTCGAATCACTTGTCATGTTCTCTACAAACGCCAGGTTCTTCTGTGGTACTGCCTTTTCTGCCATTCTCTACGGTTTAAATCATTTTTGTTTAAGGATGGGCGCTTTAATAAACACCAAATTAGTCATTGGCTTTGCTTGGTTCAATCTATGTTATCAACACGATCACCGGTAATATCAACAAGGTTATAACTCTTTGTAAATCTGATTATTACAAACACCCTGCCTTTTGGCTGGGGGCAAACCATCCCTCTCTTTCCCTGGCTAACTCGAAAAAATGTCCTAAAAGGTTCTGAAAATGGGGTCTAAGTACATCAGATTTTCGGGGAATGAAATTAGGAAGAAAACAGCTTCCGGAGGGCCGAATTAAGCTCCTATTTATTAACAAGAAATCAACGTTTGGCCTAACTCAATGAATGGCAGACACATGACAAAATTCATGGAATTTTTTGAACTTTCAATTTGTTATTTGCCTGATTATATGATATTTATGGAAATATGATGAATTTACCTGCTTCCACAACCCAGTGTTCATGGGGGACATAACAAATGCAAATCTTTTTACAAAAGAAATTCACATCATCGAAAAAGGGGTGCCGTCTTTGGCACCCCTTTTCAAGGAAAAAATATGGTCCTGATTAGAAAATATACCTAACCCCAAGCTGGGCCTGCCAGCGGGAGCTATTCAAGCCTGAATCATCAATTCTCCAGGGCTTGTCATCCGTAGGTCTGTTAAAGCTAAATTCAGGAGTGGTTCCATCTGCCTGAAAATCTTCAAAAGCAATAATATCCAGGTTACCGTTGGAAGCATAATAAATCCTTCCCCAGTCCTTATTGATCATGTTACCAATGTTGAAGATATCAAAGGTAAGTTGCAGAGTCTGGCGTCTGTCGCCTGCATTAACAAAAATATCCTGGGCAATTCTGAAGTCAAACCTATTCTCCCAGGGAAGTCTTGATCCGTTCCTCTCGGCATACTGTCCTCTCCTGGAATCGAGGTATTCATTACTTGAAATAAATTCATCAAGGTCGTTCCACTGGTTAGGATCTTGAAGGATAATATCAGCTGAAGTTTCCGGCACAAAGATCAACTGTGGAGTTTTATAAGCTTCCCCGGTAAAGTTACCGTAGTAGTCATTGTAGATGTAGGATACCACTCGGCCTGACTGACCGATGTAGGAAAGTGAAACCATGGTTTTCAGGTGGCCAATATACTCTTTGGCATAACTGATATTACCCACAATCCTGCTTCCCGGGTCAAATCCTGACACTCCCACTTCAGCACTGTTCTTTGGAACCGGGCTAGATACCAGGTAGTTCCATTGCGAAGAGTTCTGTGAACTGGTTCCGTCAAAGACTGAATAGGACTTTCCATACGTGTAGGCAATATTTGCATTCAGACCCATGGCAAAGTTCTTCCTCAATTGAAGGGTCATGTTATATGCATATCCTTCGTTGGTATTGCCACCCAGCATGATTTGACCGTATTCGGGCGCGAGTCCGTTCCTGTATGTGTCATACAAGGGACGATCATCGGGTGTACCCGTTGCACTCCCAAAGGCAGGCTTCATATTCACATCCTGCCACGCCACGTTGTTGATGGTCTTCGTGAAGATACCTTCAAGGGTAGCTATAACGCCTCCGGGAAGTTTCTGGTCAACCGACAGGTCAACTTTTAACATCTGGGGTAATTTGAAATCTTTGGCATAAAGGTCGATCTGGCTTCCTGAAGGAACTGTTCCGTCGCTGGGTGGAACATACTGAGTCTGCCAGTCTGGATTGAAGTCTGGATTATCAGGAGGGTCGTTCCTGTCCCTGAAATCTCCAACCATAAGTCCGTTGTTGGTATAGGATCCTGCGGGCCATACAAAGGGTACCCTGGAAGTAAAGATTCCGATACCTCCCCTGACCTGGGTGGTTTTTTCTCCTGTAACATCCCAGTTGAAACCCAGCCTGGGTGAAAAGAGGAACTGGGTAAAGGGCATCTTACCGGATTCGGCACCCTGGAGATCATGCTCTGTCTCCAGAACTGGAATGGTATTTTCATTAAATCCGTCGATACCCAAGGGCTGATCGGTATAGATAGGAATATCCATACGCAGTCCGGCGGTCAGCTTAAACTGATCGGAAATCCTGATCTCATCCTGAACATAGAATCCCAGCTGCATAGCGTTGAAATCTGCTGCTGCTGCCGATCCGTCACCCCTGATATCATCCACCATTGAGTAACCAATTCTGTACTCATTGGCACTCCCCGCCTCGAAATTGGGCACATCATCAAAGTCGTAGTATCCATAAGCCCTTCTCATGAAGAGGTTGTAGATACTATAAAACTCATTGTGGGTTCCAATGGTAAGGGTGTGTTTACCCATGTTCATCTGGAAGTTGTCAGTAATGGTCAGAATATTCTGCTTCAGCTCATTCCCTGTTGAATAGACCTCTCCACCCAGGTGAATGGTTCCGCTTCCATCATTGATAGTCACCCCGGGAAACTTATCACCCATCACTTCCCTGTTGTCGTGCACAGAGGCATAGCTCACTTTCAGGTTATTGGACATGGTAGGAGAAAACCTGCTCTTAAGTTCAATGGCTGTTGTATTGGTTGTGGAAGGAAAGAAAACCCCTGAATTGGAGTAATAGAGGTCATTATAATCCGAATTACCCGGTGAGGTGCTCTCGCCATAAGTATACTGGTTCCTGACCATCAACTTGTGTTTATTGTTGATAACCCAGTCCAGTTTAAGGAAGAACTTCTGACCCTTCAAGGCATCGGTAACATCACCAAAAGTGCCGGGATCATAGTTGTAGTTGTTGATGGAATAATCCCTCAAAGCCTGCAATCCTGCGGCATCTGTATTACCAATGTAGTCATCCATGATGTAGGGCACTGGAGTCTGATCGTCCTGCAGCTCCACGTTGGCAAAGAAGAACAATTTGTTCTTAATGATGGGGCCACCAAGGTTGAATCCATAGGTTTTTGCAGAAAATTCAGGGAGTTTCTCTCTTTCATAATCCGGATCATCGGTGGGAGTTTTACCAGCCATTCCCTGGTTCCGGTATTTAAAGTATACCGATCCGGAAATGCTATTGGTTCCACTCTTGGTAACTGCGTTGATACCAGCTCCGGCAAATCCGCCGCTTCTCACGTCATAAGGAGCCAATGTTATCTGGAACTGCTCAATGGCTTCATAACTGAAAGCCGATACACCGGTCTGGCCACCATTCATGCCGTTGGAAGCAAGACCGAATACATCGTTGTTGACTGTACCATCGACCATTACCGAATTATAGCGGTTGTTCATACCTGCAAAAGAAATACCGTCACCAACCACTCTTGCCTGCGGAGTATACCTGGTGAAGTCGTTGATGTCGCCCGAAAGGGTTGGCATCCTGTGGAGGTCTTCTTTGTCAAGTACGGTCTCGGCACCTGTGCGGTTTCCGTCAAAAAGATCATACTCCCTGGTCATGGTTCCTATAATAGCTACCTCAGCAATGGCCACTTCGGTGGTTGATAGCTGGGTATTCAAAGAATATGACTGCCCAAGCTGTAGGAAGATATCCGACTTTGTGCGCTCAGCATATCCCACATAGGAAACTGTGACTGTATAGGGGCCTCCCACATCCATAAGTGGAATGGTAAAATAGCCCTGGTCATTTGTAATAGCCCCATACTGGGACCCGGTAGGGGTGTGGACTGCCACCACTGTGGCTCCCTCCAGGGGAGCATTGGTGTCATCCTTAATGGTTCCATTCATTTCGGAGGTAGTGGTTCCCTGGCCCATCAGGCCCAGAGATAATCCCAGGACCACCAGCGAGAGTAACAACTTTTTCATGGTTTTCATAGAGGTTTTGGTTTATGATAAATCAAAAGTTTCGAGTGCGAAATTAATCACACCTGGTTTAGTTTAAATTAAGAATTGCTTAAGAAATTATTGTGAATGCAGCAGCGGGGCGTCATAAGTTCAAAAATAGAAAGAATTCCCGGCCCGAAAATCTATTCTACAACATTTTGGCCTGCTATTTTTTACACAGCTTTTTCACAATCAGGGAGCTGGCTCCAAGCCTCTCTGACACATAGTTAGAGGCTATCTCCGATGTGGTTTTCAACAATTTTGGATTTGTCAATTGTTGATGAACGGTGGATAACAATTCGGGCGCATCGCAAACAATAAAGGCTCCTCCGCGCTCAAGAAGCTCCTGGGCCTCCGAGAATTTTTGACAATTGGGACCGAAAATTACCGGTAAACCATATGTGGCCGCCTCCAGGATATTGTGAATTCCTTTACCAAAACCACCGCCAATGTATGCCATGCTTCCATAACGGTAAAGATGGGAGAGATGACCGATGGTATTAACGATGACAACGCGGATCCCTGAAGGAATTTCCTTTTCAATCTCTGTGAATAAAATACTCTCCGGAAAACGTTTTCGGAGTTTTTCCAGGTGGCCCTCCGACAATTCGTGGGGAGCAATGATCCATTTTACATGGCCGGGAAGTTCACTGTAGGCCTGCGCCAGAATCTGCTCATCCGGCTCCCAGGTACTTCCGGCAATGATGACTTTAGCGTCTGCCGTAAAGCCATCAAGGGCAGGATTTGTATAAGGGCTCTGAGCCAGCTGCACCACCCTGTCGAAACGAGTATCCCCGGCCACCGAAACCCTTTCAATGCCATACTCCTCCAGCAACTTCTGCGAATACTCCTCTTGCACGAAGATGTGGCTAAAGGCATCCAGGATTTGCCTGTACCAACGTCCGTACCATTTGAAAAAAAACTGGTCCCTTCGAAAAATTCCCGAGGCCAGGTAGAGCGGGATACCCCTTTTTTTAAGCCGGGTAAGGAAGTGGAACCAGAATTCATATTTAATGAACAGGGCCATTTCAAGGGGAAAGGAGTTCACAAATTTACGAGCGTTTCGGGCGGTATCAAGGGGCAGATACATCACATGATCGGCCAGGGGGTAGTCCTTACGTTTTTCATAACCTGAAGGAGAGAAAAAGGTAAGCAGGGTTTTTCGGTCGGGGCATTCTTCCTTCATGGCCTCAATCACCGGTCGTCCCTGCTCGAACTCCCCCAGTGAGGCACAGTGAACCCACAGCACCCGGTCCCCGGGCTGAAAGGCCTGTTCCAGTGACCTGCGCCATCCTCTTCTTCCCCGGATCCAAAGGCTTGCTTTGTGGTTCCAGGTTGAGATAATCAAGGCTGCAAGGTAGTAGAGCCCAATTCCGATATTGTAGATAATCCTCATTTATGCTTCCAGATTCACATTGTTTTTCCGGGTTAGCATACTGGTGATCCATACTGCCAGTATTGCCGCGACCCAGGAGACAAACCTGACACTGATCACAGCATCCAGGGCATCAAGTTCGGACCAGATTACCGTGGTGACAAAGCCCGTAACGAGGCCGGCAATTACCCCCTGCCAGCTTACTTTCTTCCAGGTCAGGATCAGCAGGATCAGGGGTCCGAAGGATGACCCAAGTCCGGCCCAGGCATAGGAGACCATGGAGAAAATCAGTTTGTCGGATGTAAGGGCAATGGCAAAAGCAATTACCCCTACAAGGATGGTGATGATCCGGCTGGCCCTGAGCAGTGAGGTATCTCCGGGATCCCTTCCCAGGGTACGGTGAAAAAGATCCTCTACAATACTTGAACTGATGACCAGCAACTGGCTGTCAGCCGTCGACATCATGGCCGCAATGGCACCGCTCACAAATATGCCGGCAAGCCATGCAGGCAGGAGTTCATTGGCCATGTGTGGCATCACTTTTTCAATGTCGTCGAACATCCCCTGCTCGTAGAGTCCTGCCCCAACGACTCCAATAATGAGAGCTCCTGCAAATGCCGGGATCACCCAGGCAATGGCGATGCGACGTGAAATCTTAATATTCTCAGCCTTGTCGATGGACATGAAGCGGGTCAGCAAATGGGGCTGACCCATATAACCAAGGGCCCAGCTCAGTCCGCTTATAATCATTGCGGCGGCGGCCCAGCCGGTTTTCCCCCCTTTAAAAGAAAGGAGAGGGTGCCCGTCGGCAGCTGCCATCTCGGAGAGGTCTATGCTCCCCTGGCTGATCTCCTTCAGTTCTGCGAGTCCGACCAGTGGAAGTATAACCAGGGTTCCGATCATGATAATTCCCTGAACCATATCGGTCCAGGCCACCGCAAAGAAGCCACCCATCATGGTGTAAAATATGATCACCACCGCACCCATGATCATCCCTGTGGTCTGATCCAGTCCAAAGGTGACATTCAGGATTTTTCCTGCACCGTTAAACTGGGCAGAGAGATAGAAGATGAAAAAAAAGATAATGATGAAGGTGGCGATTACCCTGATTGCCACCTGTCCCTTTTCAAACCTTGCTGCCAGGAAGGTGGGCAGGGTGAAGGCTCCGACCCTTTCTGTTTCCTCGCGAAGAGGACGGGCTATGAAAAACCAGTAGAAGATGATTCCTGAAACACAGCCCAGGGCCGACCAGAACTCCATCAGGCCTGCAGCAAAAGCCGCTCCCGGCAGCCCGAGCAGCAACCAGGCACTCTCGCCTGATGCCCTTTCAGAAAAGGCAACCACCCAGGGGTTCAGTTTCCTGCCTGCTATAAAGAAATCACTGTGCGATTTGTTGATGTTGTAGGTGATGAATCCCACAACCAGGATCAGGATCAGGTAGACTATAAAACCAAGGAGCGCAAAATTCATGCCCTAAGATAGAAAAAAGCGACTAATTGCATCCGCAGTTAAACTCCGTCGATCCCTCAGGCGCACGGGTATACTCAAGGCTTACCTCGTTATAGGGGTCGCCTGTTTCTGACTCGAAGAGCTGGATATCTTTGACAAGCATCCTGACATAGTTCCCTGCCGCGGTCTGCTGAACCCAAACCTGGTAGAGCTCCACAACATCGCTTGCCGTTTCGTAGTATAGACCATCCTCAACCTTATCGTAATTAGAGTAAAATTCATAGGCCTCATCCCATGTTGAGAATTCACCTGCCAGTGCAAATCCATTCACCAGTCCCGGGGTATTAAATCCCGGCAGCGCGGTCTGCTCATCTCCTTCGACTGCCGGGTATATCTCAAGGATTATATCGGGCAGCGGATCATCCTGGTGAGGATAACGATACATCTCCCCTTCTTCAAAAGAAAATCCATAGAGGTAATAGCTTTCCGTACCATGCAGTTGTGAGCTCAGTGTTATTATTCCGCTCAGATCGGGTTCTGCGTCTTTCTCACATCCCACAATCAGGAGTACACAAGTGGCTGCAACGATGGAGATCCATCCTTTCACTTTCATAAGCCGATTCTTTAGTTCTAAATTACTGCCATCAGCAGGTTGATATCCTTGGAAGGGATTCCAAACTTCCGGCCAATAGTTTCATTGGTGAGTATTCCTTTATAAATATATACGCCATGCCTTAAGCCAACATCCTCCCTGAGATGCTTTCCATCACCACCATACACCCCCATCCCTATGATCATAGGACTAAAAACGTTGGAAATGGCAATGGAGGCAGTGCGTGCCACCCTTGATGGGATATTTGGAACGCAATAATGGATCACCCCGTGCTTTTCGAAGACCGGATCGAGCTGGGTCCTGAGTTCGGAGGTTTCTATACAGCCCCCACGGTCGATGCTGATGTCAATAATTACTGCACCTTTTTTCATCTCCCTGACCATTTCCTCTGTTATGAAAAAGGAATGTTGATCTTCACCCTGCCTGATTGCCCCGATCAACACATCGGCTGAACGCAGGGCCTTGAGTATAACCTTTGGATGGTAAATAGATGTGGGAACCATCTGTCCAACTGCATTCTGCAGGCGCCGCAGGCGGTGGACCGAATGATCAAATACCTTAAGCTCTGAGCCCACTCCCATGGCTGCCCTGACTGCATATTCAGCCACGGTTCCCGCACCCAGGATAACAACTTCGGTGGGTGTAATTCCGCTTACGCCTCCAAGCATCACACCCTTGCCTCCTCTCATGTTACTCAGATACTCAGCTGCAATCAGGATAGATGTTGTACCTGCGATGGCGCTCATGCTTCTCACCGCCGGATAACATTTATGCTCATCCTGGACCATCTCAAAGGAAATGGCAGTCACCCTCTTCCTCATCAGCTCCCTTATATATTTTTCATCCTTGTGAATATAGGCCTGGAAAGAAGAGATCAAGGTCTGTCGTTCTCTCATCCAGCTAAGTTCTTCAAGGGTCGGGGGACTTATTTTCAGGAGGATATCACAGCCACTAAAAACCTCTTTTCTGCTCTGGCCAATGATCCCACCTCGCTCCGAATAATCTGTATCCAGATAATTTGCTGCACTCCCTGCGCCACTTTCAAGAATCACTTCATGTCCATGGCCCGTGAGAACCTCAACAGCTTCGGGGGTAAGAGGAACACGGCTCTCAATGGAATGATCCTCGGAA
>JAOZLK010000330.1:0-4029 GCA_029934875.1 Bacteroidales bacterium
AGCGCAGGCTGTCAAAGAGGTAGGCTTGAATGCCATTGGCAATGCAAATTTGTGCGGTAATCTCTGCAAAAAGAGGACTATTGTTCCGGCAGTCGTAGGCAATGGCCACACTGATCTGATCCCGGTCCCTGAACTGTTCAAGCAGGTAATTACAAAGTCCCTGGGTGGCCATGCCCAATGTATAAATGTTCATGCGGTTTGTTCCCACACCCATTATACCCCTGAGACCTCCCGTCCCGAATTCCAGGTCACGGTAAAAACTCTCAATAAGCTCAGTTTCATTTTCTTTCATCATGGTCAGGATGGCCTGCCTGGAGGCTTCATCTATTGGACTATCCAACCATTCCTGTGCCCTCTGAAGTACTTCCTTCAGATTTTCTTCATTCTTGCTCATTGCTTTATATTTCTGTTTTAAGCTATAGTAAATCTTTAATACACCTTTGCAGGCTGTCACGCCAGTAAGGAACATCTACTCCATAGACCTCTTTGATTTTTGATTTGTTCAGGACGGAATAGGGAGGGCGTTTGGCTGGTAGGGGATAGCTGGAAGTTTCAACCGGCAGAATACGGCCGCCACAGCCTATCAGACGACATACCTCCATGGCCAGGTCGTACCAGCTGCATACACCTTCATTTGAGTAATTAAATATTCCCGGAACAAATTGGCTTTTACCCGATTCAACATCCGAGATGATCTGCATAATTGCTATGGCAAGATCTTCTGCATAGGTGGGCGAGCCAACCTGGTCGTAGACAACGTTGAGTTCCTCCCTCAGGTCCATGCGATTAATCATGCTCTTGACAAAATTCCGACCAAAAATGCTGTATAACCACGAGGTGCGGAAAATAAGAGCCTGTGGATGGCCATGTAATATTTTCTCTCCTTCCAGCTTCGTGCTGCCATATATACTGAGCGGATCTGCTTTATCATCTTCCATCAGTGGCCTGAGAAGCGTACCGGGGAATATGTAATCGGTTGAGATATGGATGAGCCTGGTCTCCGGGAATTTTTCCAGTACTTTGGCGAAGTTGGTAATAATATCGCGGTTCAGTAACATGGCTCCCTCCGGATCTGATTCAGCTCCGTCCACATTGGTATATGCTGCACAATTAATGATGTATGCTGCTGGGTGGGCATTCAAATGCTTCTCGATTGCAGCCGCATCGGTAAGATCCAGCTCCTGAATATCCGTAAAGGAATACACCTGGCTGAACTGCATACGTAATTTTCTTATCTCCCGCCCAAGCTGTCCTTTGGCGCCTGTTACAAGTACCTGTCTCATAATATTTAAGTTTAGGTCTCTTTTAAATATGGCAATACTTTGTCTTTTTCCGAGATTATAGCCGATTCCAGGTTCACCTTCCAGTCGATATTCAGACCCGGATCATCGAAACGAATACCGGATTCAGACTCCGGATGGTAGTTGGTATCGCACTTATACAGGATGGTGGCGTGCTCCGACAGCACCGAGAATCCGTGAGCAAAACCTTTGGGGATCAACAACTGAAGGTGATTATTAATGCTCAGTTCGATTCCGAACCAGGATCCATAAGTGTCCGAATCCTTCCTCAGATCTACTGCTACATCATAGATTGTTCCTTCGGTGACCCTGATCAATTTGGTCTGAGCATAGGGCTCTTCCTGGAAATGCAGACCCCTGATTACACCACGTACCGAACGCGACTGGTTGTCCTGAATGAAGTGATGACTGATGCCAAGCGCATTCAGTCTCTCCTGGTGGTAACTTTCAAGGAAATATCCTCGTTCATCCCTGTATACCTTAGGCTCAATGATCAAAAGGCCTTCAATGCCTGTTTCCCTGGTAGTCATTAATTCTACTTGTTAAAATCGAATACGGTTTCGTTAGCAATTTGAAACAGGTATTCTCCATATGAACTCTTTTTTAGCATTTCGGCAAGGACCAGTAGCTGGGCCCTGTCAATAAATCTCATCTTGTAGGCAATCTCCTCAATACAGGAAATTTTTAAACCCTGCCGCTGCTCAATGGTGTGTATGTAATTGGATGCCTGTAGCAGGCTCTCGTGGGTGCCTGTGTCGAGCCATGCCATTCCTCGTCCCATGATCTGGACCTTGAGCTTTTCCTCATTCAGATAAAGCCTGTTCAGGTCGGTAATCTCCAGCTCTCCCCGCCTTGATGGTTTCAGCGTTTTTGCTTTCTCCACCACTGTGTTGTCATAGAAATAGAGGCCGGTAACAGCATATTTTGACTTGGGTTTTTCTGGTTTTTCCTCCAGGCTTATGGCCTTCCCGGTACTGTCGAATTCCACAACACCATATCTCTCCGGATCAGTTACAAAATATCCGAACACTTCGGCTCCCTCTTTTAAGGCTGCTGCATTTTGCAGGGTTCTGCCAAAGCCATGGCCGTAGAAGATATTATCTCCCAGGATTAGTGAAACAGGCTCATTACCAATGAAATCTTCTCCTATCAGAAAAGCCTGGGCGAGTCCGTCGGGCGATGCCTGCATGGCATAGGAAAGGGATAAGCCAAGCTGTGAGCCGTCATCCAGGAGGGTTTGATAAAGATGCAAATCATCCGGTGTGGAGATGATCAGAATCTCCTTGATTCCGGCTAGCATGAGCACGGAGAGCGGGTAATAAATCATCGGTTTGTCATAAACAGGGATGATCTGCTTCGAAATTGACTTGGTGATGGGGTAAAGCCTGGTGCCGGAACCCCCGGCAAGAATAATTGCTTTCATAATATTCTAGATTTCCTCTTTTAATAGTTTGTCAAAATACAGGATAGTTTTCTCAAGTCCCGCCTCAAGCTCTACCTGAGGCTTCCATCCATTCAGAATCTCCCCGGCAAATGAAATGTCAGGTTTTCTTTGTATGGGATCATCCTGGGGAAGAGGCAGGAAGCTAATCCCGGAATTTGATCCGCACAGCTCAATAATTTTTTCTGCCAGTTCAAGAATAGAGAATTCCACCGGGTTGCCAAGATTTACGGGCCCGGTAACATCATCTCCGCTTGCCATCATCCTGATCATTCCTTCAAGCAGGTCGTCCACATATTGAAAGCTCCTGGTTTGAGAACCATCCCCATAAATCGTAATATCCTCGCCTCGGAGTGCCTGGACTATGAAATTGGACACCACCCGTCCATCATTGGGATGCATATTGGGACCGTAGGTGTTGAAAATGCGGATAATCTTTATCCTTACTCCGTTTTGATGATGGTAGTCGGTGAATAGAGTCTCGGCACAGCGTTTCCCTTCATCGTAACATGAGCGTATTCCCACGGGGTTTACATTTCCCCAGTAGCTTTCAGGCTGCGGATGTATATTTGGGTCACCATATACCTCACTTGTTGAGGCCTGTAAGATCCTTGCCTTTATCCGCTTGGCAAGGCCCAGCATATTAATGGCACCCATCACTGAGGTTTTCACCGTCTTAATGGGATTGTACTGGTAATGAATAGGTGATGCCGGACAGGCTAGGTTGTAAATCTCATCAACCTCCGCAAAAAAGGGCGCAGTTACATCGTGCCGGATCAACTCAAAATACGGATTGTCAATCAGTTGCTTAATGTTTTTCTTGCTGCCGGTAAAATAGTTATCCAGGCACAAGACTTCGTTCCCCTCATTCAGAAGCCTCTGGCAAAGATGTGAACCAATAAATCCGGCTCCCCCGGTGATCAGTATTCGCTTCATTTGAAAAGAATCAGGGTTTGACAACTTGTTTTCCTATGCTGTAATATGTGAAACCATACTCAGTTAATTCAAGGGGATCGTAGATATTCCTGCCGTCGAAGATTACCTTCTCGTGCATCAGCTTATCTATTACATTGTAGTTCAGGACCCTGAACTCGGGCCATTCGGTAACCACAATAAGCCCATCGGTATCGATCAGTGCTTCATACTTGTCTTCACATAATTCGACCGAGTCGCCAAGGGTCCTTTTTGCCTCTTCCTTTGCCACAGGATCATAAGCCTTTATAATTACTCCCTCTTTCTGCAGCTCGTCAATAATCTTCAGCGCCGGGGCCTCTCTCATATCGTCGT
>JAOZLK010000330.1:4039-5566 GCA_029934875.1 Bacteroidales bacterium
CAGCCTGTCTCCAAAATAGGATTTAACCTTGGTAGGGATTACAGACTTCTGTTTGTCATTTACAGACTCAACGGCTTTCAGAATATCAAGGGATCGTCCATACTCATCGCCGGTTTTGATCAAAGCCTTTACATCCTTCGGGAAGCAGCTTCCGCCATAGCCCGCCCCGGGGTAGATAAATTTATTTCCAATGCGGGTATCACTTCCGATTCCTTTACGAACCATATTCACATCGGCTCCAACGATCTCACACAGGTTGGCGATGTCGTTCATGAAGCTGATCTTGGTGGCCAGCATGGAGTTGGCCGCGTATTTGGTCATTTCGGCCGAGGTAATATCCATGGAGATGATGGGGTGGCCATTGAGCAGGAAGGGTTTATAGAGACGACTCATGATCTTTTCAGCCCTTTCAGAATCGGTTCCGATTACAATGCGGTCGGGCTTCAAAAAGTCGTTAATGGCAGCGCCCTCCTTTAGAAATTCGGGATTGGAGGCCACATCAAACTCCAGATCTGAGCCTCGCCTCTTCAGGGATTCCGAAATCTGGGTCCTTACCAGTTCAGCCGTTTTGATGGGTACGGTGCTTTTGGTAACCACCACCAGGTAGTCCTGCATGTAGGTACCTATCTCATCGGCTACCCCCAGGACATATTTCAGATCTGCAGAGCCATCCTCATCGGGTGGGGTACCTACGGCAATAAAAATTGCGTCACAATCAAGGATGCCCTCCTTGAGGCTGGTACTGAAAAACAGCCGGTTCTTCTCCACATTGGTCCTAACCATATCCTCCAGACCAGGCTCGTAAATTGGAATATGACCCTGCTTGAGCTTTTCGATTTTTTCCTGGTCAATATCCACGCAGGTTACAGTAATACCTGATTCAGCAAAACAGGTTCCGGATACCAGCCCTACGTAACCGGTTCCCACTATTGTAATCTTCATATTGCAGAGGTCTATTTAAATGAATTGCAAAGCTAATTTAATAAAGATAAAACGATAAATGTTAGATGATCGTTTTTGAATGCTTTAAAAAATACTGGTCAGGGGGGCGAAAAGGCTCCAAAAATCACTTTCCCAATGATTTACCCTCCTCATTTTGCGAAAAGCACCCCTCTTTAATCTCTAAGATCACCTTGAACAAGTAATGTCGACAAGGACTGCAATACTGCAACATGGTAGCCAGAAATAGATCAGGAGCTCTGAAATTTACATTCGTCGCCCCTGAGGGCAACCCTAAATATTTGATATAATGTATCTTTTATCATAAATTACCCTTCAAAGCACCTCATTTTTAACCTAAAACCCATCGATCATGAAGAATCTTCTTTCTTTCTTTCTTTCTTTCTTTCTGTTCACTGGATGTGATGAGCAGGAACCAGAACTGAAAAGCGAGATTGGTCATTTTGAGCTTAAGGTAACTTATATTATCAATACCCTCCCGGGGCAATTTCCCGACGAGGGCTCCAAAATGTATTTATTTAGTGATCAGGCTAAATGTCCTGACTTTTATGAAGCTATGCAGGGTTA
>JAOZLK010000331.1 GCA_029934875.1 Bacteroidales bacterium
ATATGTTAATGGCTGAAACATATAACCTGCAGGGGAATCGTGAAAATGAAAAGATCTATCTTCAGAATTCTATCGAAATCTTTGAAGTGGAAAAGGATTCATTTAGCCTGGGTTACGCCCTTCATAATCTCGGTTATGCTAATTACAGTAAGGGGCAGTATGACACTGCGTTGGTCGTATACACCGAAACACTTGATCTATTTAAAAAGTTAGACCATCCTTATGCAAGCCATTCATATTTCGTCTGTCTTGGCAACCTGGGATTGGTTTATTCCGGGCTATCAGATTTTGATAAGGCAGAGGAATATCTTCTTACGGCTATTGATACCCTTACCAGCTTAGGTGAGGAGAATGCCGTAGCAGAGTTCATGACTGGATATGCAAATATTCTTCAGCAAAAAGGAGAAATGAAACAGGCCATTGCCTATGCTTCCAGGGCGTTTAAAAATACTGATAACCCGAATTATGAACGAAGTGCATCACGCTTGCTTGCCCGGCTTTATGAGATTTCCGGAAGGTATGACAGTGCTTATTATTATCAATCAATATTTATTGTAGCAAACGATAGCATAAAAAATATTGAGAGTGTTCAGAAAATGGCTGACCTGCGTACTGAATATGAAGTTGGGAAGAAACAGGCTGAGGTTGATGTATTGGAGAAAGTTAAGCTGAGAAACAATATTATAATGATAGGATTAGGAATAATTCTAATTCTAGCCATAGGGCTTGTCACCATGTATAATGTCAACCTGAAACGCTCAAGAAAGCTTACTGCAGCCCTCGAAGAACGCCGGGTATTATTGGAAAAACAAAGCTCGGAACTGAAAGAAAAAAATGACAAAATTATCAGGGCAAATGAAGAGCTGCAGCAATTGAATGAAGAAATTAATGTCCAAAAAGAAGAAATTGAAGCCCAAAGAGATCATGTATTCAATCAAAATAAGGCAATCACTGATAGCATTAATTATGCCCAGAGAATCCAATCTGCCATGTTGCCTCCCGAATCCTATATTTCTGAGCTACTTAATGAAAATTTCATCCTATATAAGCCCAGGGATATTGTGAGTGGCGATTTTTACTGGATTAAACAGGTGAACCAATACATCGTAGTGGTGGCAGCTGATTGTACAGGTCATGGAGTACCGGGTGCATTTATGAGCATGCTTGGTATAAGTTATTTAACTGAAATAGTGCAACGAAGGGAAATAACACAGGCCAACCAGGTATTAAATGAGCTAAGAAAACAGATCAAGTATTCCCTCAGGCAACATGGAGGACGAGACGAAGCAAAGGATGGCATCGATATGGCAGTGTGTATACTGGATCTGAAAAATAATATGATGCAATATTCGGGAGCAAACAATCCATTATATCGAATCAGAGATATTGATGGCTTACCTGAATTGAAGGAAGTTAAGGCAGACATGATGCCTCTGAGCTATTACCAGAGTAAGGACAGGCCATTCACAAATCATGAAATAGATCTGGAACCAGGTGATACATTCTATATATTCTCAGATGGATTTACAGATCAGAAAGGTGGCAAGGAAAATAAGCGATTTATGAGCAAACCTTTTAAAAAATTGCTCTTAGAAATTCAGGACCAACCCATGCCTGATCAGAAAGAGATTCTGGATAAAACTCTATCTGCCTGGATGGGGAATAATACTCAAACAGATGATGTATTGATTATCGGTATGAGAATGTAGTTCCAGGTACAGGATGGATTCCAGAAGGATCACTAATTCATTGACCTCGTTGCCAGGCATACTTTAAAATTACATGTTCATAGTAAAGTTCCCAATTTGCGAATTATTTGCTAATTTTGCATATTGAAATACTGTAGATGAAAAGAATTTTTGCAAAGAGTACATTAAGAAAGTATTTGGAAAAACATGGTATGATACAGCAATGAGTTCAGATTGGAAAACTCCAAATGACATTAAACAAAATTACGCAAATGCAAGTATTTTGAAGGATGGACGGATTATTTTTAACATCAAAGGTAATTTGTATAGACTGATAGTTAAATTCAACTTTGAGAAACAATGGGCATTTATACGATTTATTGGAACACATACGGAGTATAATAAAATTGACGCAAACACAATTTAAAACTGGTGACATGGATATAAAACCGCTAAAAACAGATTCAGATTATCAAATAACCTTAAGCAGACTTGAGGAAATATTTGATGCGCCGGTTGGGTCACATGAAAGTGATGAAGCTGATATACTTGGCTTAATGATTGATGAATTTGAGAAAAAACATTACCCGATTGATGCCCCGGATCCGATTGAAGCTATTAAGATTCGAATGGAGGAAATGCAATTGAAACAAGTTGATTTGGTTCCGGAAATTGGTGGAAAGAGTAGAGTTTCTGAGATTCTTAATCGTAAACGTAAATTGACTGTTGATATGATTCGGAAATTAGCGGCTAAATTGAATTTATCAGCAGAATTATTAGTTAAAGATTATCAATTGCAGCGATAAGAGTTGTACGGTTGATTATTAGTGCGAGAACTACTGGATTACTCCCTCGCAGAGCTCGGTCGTGATCCAGGGCGGGGGGAGACATCAACAAAACAAAACCCGATTTGGCGCATACGCCCCAAATCTCTTTGCCTTCCAATCGTCCCCTTACAAGAATAAATTCTTGACGGGATCTCCTGGAATGCAAAAACCCGTCCACTTGCGTGAACGGGCCTTTGTTTTGTTGTGTGGGAACTACTGGATTCGAACCAGTGACCCCCTGCTTGTAAGGCAGGTGCTCTGAACCAGCTGAGCTAAGCTCCCTTTTGGCGGTGCAAATATAGACGATCTCGGCTAATTCACAAAAAAAGAAATGTACTTTTTGTATATTTCACCCTTATTCCTTAAAAAGAGTGCCATGAATCTTACCCTGACTACCCTACGAGAGTGCGCTGTTGCAGCGGGTGCAGCACTTCTCATACTAATTTCACCTGCCTGCAATCAGACTTCAACAGAGACGGAAAAATCTACCCATGTAAATGTGCAAATGGATTCCTCCTGGCATGTAATGAATCCCATGGATATTGATTTCGACAGTGTGGAACTTGCCATGATTGATTCAGGCATGGCCGATCTGATCATGGACTATCGCGACATCAGGGAATACCACCTGGCCAACTCCACCCCTCCCGCCATACAGTTCAATCCCCTGCCCTACGGTTTCAGCATACCGGAGCCGACTCCTAAAATTGCATGGGAAATTCCGGAGGGTGTCAGCAGGCCCTCACGGGAAGCCGACCTGGCTTTTATGTCCATACCCGAGCTGGCTGCCCTATTACGCGCCGGGGAGGTTTCCTGCCTTTCACTCACAGAGCTCTATCTCAAACGACTTAAGAAATACGACCCTCAACTCCACTGTGTGGTCAGTCTCACCGAGTCCTATGCCTTTGAACAGGCACGTAAACTGGACGCAGAACTGGCCCGGGGAGAGGACCGTGGCATTTTACATGGCATTCCCTATGGGGCGAAAGACCTCTTCTCCTTCCCTGGCTATCCCACCACATGGGGTGCAGGTGCATACAAGGAGCAGAAACTGGACGAAACAGCCGGGATTATTAAAAAGCTGGAAGATGCCGGAGCCATTCTGCTGGCGAAGACCACCCTCGGGGCCCTTGCAATGGGCGATGTGTGGTTTGCCGACACCACGCGGAATCCCTGGAATCTTGAGGAGGGGTCCAGTGGTTCATCGGCCGGATCGGCATCAGCCACTGCGGCCGGACTGCTCCCTTTCGCCATAGGAACTGAAACCTGGGGATCCATTGTATCCCCGGCCACCAGGTGTGGGACCACCGGACTGCGTCCTACCTATGGACGGGTTACCCGCTCCGGTGCAATGGCGCTCAGCTGGAGTATGGATAAGGTGGGACCCATCTGCAGAAGTGCGATGGATTGTGCCATTGTTTTTGATGCCATACGGGGAACTGATCCAAAGGACAAAACCGTGCTGGATGCCGGTTTTACCTGGCCGGGTGAAGTGGACCTTTCAAGTCTGAAGATTGGCTATTTCGAATCTGCCTTCGATTCCGAATACGGAGTTTCCAACTTTGACAGGCAAACGCTGAGGGTTCTGAAAAGATTGGGAGCCGAACTAATACCGGTTGAACTTGATAATGAAGAGATACCTGTTTCTGCACTGGGATTGATCCTGACAGCCGAGGCGGCAGCAGCCTTTGACGAGCTTACCCGCTCCAACCGCGATACTCTACTGGTACGCCAGCACCTCTATGCCTGGCCCAACACCTTTCGAACTGCACGCTATATCACTGCTGTGGAGTACATCCAGGCCAACCGTATACGGCACGATCTGATTGAAGATATACACAATAGGATGAAGGATTTCGATGTGGTTGTGAGCCCATCCTTTAATGGTGGAAACCAGTTGCTGGCCACCAACCTCACCGGGCAACCGGTGGTTGTGGTACCCAATGGCTTTAAAAAGGACGGATCACCCACCAGCATCAGTTTCCTTGCCAACCTCTTCGATGAAGGAACTGCTCTTGCAGTGGCAGCTGCCTACCAGGAAGCCAGCAGCTTTAATAAGAAGATGCCGCCCCTCTTTTCAGAATAAGGCTATCCAGCTTGTACTGTAAGTGCTTATTCCTTCCTGAAGCCCAGGATCAGCTGTTTTTCCATCAGCTCTGCAATAAATTTCTCCAGGGCTTCATCCATGAATTTCCCGCTCTCGATCCCGGTAACCTGGGCGATATCCCCTTTGAGGAGTGCGGCCGGAAGGTCCTCCTCCACAAGCCGGGTCAGAATGTAAACATTCAATGCCGAGAGCTTAAGAAACTGAACATAGCCGGTATCTGGTGAGCGGAATATTAAAACGAAATAGTCACCCTTCATCCCGGCAGCCTCCGCGGCAGCATACATGTGCACCGGGTAGCTCATCCTTATAATCTCGTATTCGGGATTGAAGGCAAGCCTGTTTTCGAGGGCACTCCCCTCTTTCACATAGTCCGGGAAGGGCCTGTCAGGCATGTTGTAGACCTCGATTTCCATCCACTCAAAATAGAGCAGGTCATCCAGGTAGAGCTTTTCAATCCGCTGGCCGGTTTCCTTTGCAACATGGTATGTATAGAATTCATAGGGCAGACGCCAGATCTGTGGGACTCCGGGTTGACCATTGACAAAAAAATCCTGAACCAGCTCATCCCACAGCTCCTCTCCCAGGCTTGCCAGGGTAATGGGGTAACCCGAATCAAGGACGTCCCTTACCACATTATTTACCAGTCTTCTGTAGTGCTTCAATCTTCCCGGGGTAACACCGGGGATTTTTGTCTCCTTGCCTGTCCGGCAATACTTACCAAGCTGTTCCTGGATCCTGGCTGTATCTTCACTGAGTTTCATGTTCAACCCTCCAATTTTTGGCAATGAGTGTCTTCAAATACAATAACTCTGTCTGAAGCTCATCCAGCTCATCAAAATTGTAGTCTCTTTCCAGCAAAACAGGAACCGGATCCATTCTCTGGATCGTCCATTCAAACAGATCATAAACCGGATCTGCAATGGGCTG
>JAOZLK010000332.1 GCA_029934875.1 Bacteroidales bacterium
CTCATTGAAAAAAGGAAACTGCTTAAGATGTGCAAAAGTGGTCATGTAAACATCTGAGCCCTCCATCTGCAACTTCATAAATTCATCCACCTTCCTGTAAAGATCATCCGATTCACTGAACATTGATTCCCAATCCGGGTTCCGCCCTCCTTCAAGCATATCATCGCTGATGTCATCCATCCTCAGCTTATCCTCAAGTTTGGGTCTCAATTTGGCCATCTCAGGCATAAGATCCTCCTGCAATTTCCTGCCTATTTCCATAGTATCCCGGGTGCGGATCAATTGTAGGGCTATTTTCTCAAAACTCTGTTCAAGATTCAGATCTTCCTTAAGTAAATTCAGGCGGTTAATGATATTGGGATAGAATTCAATGCGATCGTCATGCCTGTAAAGTAAGATCACCAATGCTACCACAGCCCTGGCCGTCACCTCCTGCTCCTGTTCTGCAGCAAAATCAATCAGTCGGTGTATCTTCTCCTCATCCCAGTACCTCAAACCGGAAAGCAAAATGCCGCTTATATAAAGAGCTTTTTCGTGCCACAGGAAATCCTGGCATGAAAGGATCGCTGCCGCAAGGCTGTTTTCTGCTTCGTTATATTTATTACTTAACCAGAGATGCCTGAATATCTCCATGGATAGTTCTTTCCGGCGCTCCTCATTTGCTCCGGGTGAAGTCTTTTTTTCATCAATGATTTCATCCAGCTCCCTTTTGAAGGAGAGGTCATCAATGGTTTCAATTACTTTTTTACCGGTAAGCGCCTGTTTCCTGTCCAGCTCCTTCTTCAGAATATAGGTATGCCAGTTGGAATGCTTTTCCATCAGGAAATCCCTTATTCGGTCGGCCAGTTCAAGGATGGAGGTGAGTAATTTATGATAGACCTTATCTCTTTCAGGATCCTGCACCCCTTCCAGCATGTAGTTAAGCATCTGTTCATAGGTGTGGGCAAGGTGCTCCTGCTGGATAAAGAAATCACTGAAACCCGACTCGCCCACCAGCTCGTGGAGCACATCCAGGGCATCCTTAACTTTACGGGAAGCTACCAGGCTGCATAAACGCCTGTACCGGGTATTTATCTGGTTGACATTGATCATTCCAAGGTGGTTTCAGCAGCTAGTCCAATAATCAAGCCATTTGAATCATGCGGACAGAATGGCAGAAATATCAGTAGGTCAGAACATGGTATCCGCTCTTAAGATAAGATGTCAGGGGAACACCCATTCCCTTTACATCAATACCCAGGGCCTTCAAATCTTCTGTAACACCAAAGCCATTTGAGCATGCGATACAGGCTTCAAGAATCACACCATCCTTGATCATTGCCTTCACCTTTTCCTGCAGGGCCTCATCTTCGGCCAGCAATTTCGAAGAGGAACCCCAGACGATCAGTACCACCTCATCAAACCAGGCGTTCCTTTTGGCTGCGTGGGTATACATCAGGCAGGACTTCTCCGCCACATCCCTGTCTCCCGAAACCCAGAGAACCGCAAGTTTATCCTTTTTCTCGTCCATATCCTGAGCATAAATAAGGGCCGATCCGGCCGATATCAATAAACAAGATAGAACAATCCATCTCAAGATCTTCATGATCTGTAGTATTTGTAAACTATCAAAGGTAGGCTAATCTATCCTTTTCTGCGAACCAGCGGGAAAACCACAAAGGTATATACCCAGCAGCCTGCACAGAAGTTAAGCCCGCACTCTAGGAAAGAGAAAAGAACCAGGGTGCTCCCTGTAATCACGGCCAAAAGAGGTAAGTTCAGCAGTGCGGCTCCTAGTGTTAAGGAAGTAAGTAAGAATCCCACCCTCGCGGCAAACATCTTCGGAGCTTTATCGATCCAGATTGGCTTAAGCCCGATGGCCTTCACAAAAAAATGTGCCAGGAAACTTACGGGACTGTATTTGAGCCTGGTAAAGGCCCGGATATAGAAATCCACCAGCATGATTCCCGGGAAAATGGGATTAGAGGTCATGAAAAAAAGACCCATCATAGTCAACATTCCAAAAGCCGTTGCACGGACCCTATTCTCATCCACCCTTTCGCTCGACACCGGGCAAACCAGTTGATTTATTTTTTCCATTTTAATCCTCTTGTTTTGTTCTGTTTCTTTAGACGCCTCAGGTCGGCAGACCTTACACCTAATTGAAGGACAAAGTTATTCCGGGGACCTGTAGAAATACGCTACAGCTCCTTTTTTTAACTTATTTTTAACAGATTCTGAGCCTAATCCTTTAGCTTTGTTGGCTTCTAAACAATATCCCTTGGAATACTGCGAGCTTAATATTGAAAAAGATCTCATTAATCCCGACCTGCCAGAGCTGCTTGGGCATCTGACGGGCAATGGGGAAGCCCTTGATCAGCACACCCTGGATGTGACTAAAAAACTTATTTCAGAATGCCGGAAGGTAATGGAGCCAAAGGGGGGATATGTTCACATGAAAGCCATTCCAGACCAGAATCCCGGGGAAATTGCCATTCCGGGAATGCGCTTCCAGGCGGGTAAAACCATAGTAAAAATGGTAAAGGGGTCTGAGCTTTTCATTTTCTTCGTGGCAACTGCCGGACCCGGCCCGGAGAAAATGGCCAAAACCCTGATGGAGGAAGGGCAGTACCTTGAGGCATATATTACAGACCTGATCGCCTCAGCACTGGCCGAAAAAGCAGCTCAGTATATGCACGATCATATCAAGGAAACCTGGGCCGGAAAAGGGTTTAAAATAAGCAACCGCTACAGCCCGGGCTATTGCGGGTGGAAGGTGGATGAGCAGCAAAAGTTATTCTCCCTCTTTCCCGAAGGAAGCTGCGGAATCACACTTTCATCATCCTCCCTCATGTCCCCCATCAAATCGGTGAGTGCTTTCGTGGGTGTCGGACCTAAAGTAAGTTTCAGGGATTACACCTGCGAGCTATGCTCCATGAAAGACTGTATCTTTCGTAAAACCAAGGTATCACACGGATCACCTGCCTGATATCTCTTTCCTTCCAATATTAAAGTAATGCATAGCACAAAAGACCTTTTTGTTTGTTATGGTTATTTAGTTCAAATAATGATGCTAAATGCAGATGATGAATGTAGAAGTTGAAAAAACGGTTTTCGTGCTTGAACAGGTCAGACACCTTACCGAGTCCACATACGTGTTGAGGTTTTCGAGAAATGAAATGCAATTTTTGCCCGGACAACACCTGGCTCTTGGCCTCCCGGGGGCTAAGGAATTAAGGGAATACTCTATTTACAGCGGAGTCCATGATGATTTCCTTGAGGTACTCATCAAGGAGGTGGATGATGGAATCGTGAGCCGACAACTTAAGAATATCAGCAAAGGCGATGAGATCCTGGTCAGGGGCCCGCGTGGCTTTTTTCTGACCCCCGCTGCAGTCTCCAAACCGGGAAAACTGCTCTTTATTTCAAGTGGTACAGGGCTGGCTCCTTTTCACAGCTTTGTTAGATCTTACCCGGATAGCGATTACTCCATTGTCCACGGAGGAAGGAATATTAGCGAAGCCTACGATCTGGAAGATTATAAAAAGGAGCTCTTCACCATATGTACCTCCAGGGGCGACAAGGGGGATTTTCCCGGAAGGCTGACCGATTTCCTTTTGCAAAACGAACTCGATCCCAAAGCGCGGGTATATCTCTGTGGAAACAGCAATATGATCTACGATGCCATGGATATCCTGCATGCAAAAGGTCTTCCACAGAAGCAGGTTTTTACCGAAGTCTATTTTTAGATTCACTAGCTTTGCAGGCATGAAGACAGTCTCATTTAAAACCCTTGGTTGCCGTTTGAACCAGTATGAAACCGATGCCCTGCTTACCCAGTTTCACCAGGCCGGTTACCAGGTGGTCGATTATTCCAGTCCGGCCGATATCACAGTGATCAATACCTGTACTGTTACAAACCAGAGTGACCAGAAATCGAGGAATACCATCAGCAACGCTGCACGGAAAAACAAAAACGGACTGGTCGTTGTAACCGGGTGTATGGCCAATAACCACAAAGAGCAACTTGAATCAAACGAGCAGGTAACTTACGTGGTTGATAATGAAAGGAAGAGCCAGATCGTCCCCCTGATCGACGCTCATTTTAAAGGAGAGATGATCCATCCCGATTCATTTTCCCGGGATGTATTTGGATTCGAAACTGTGGATCAGAGTCTGCATACCCGTACTGCCATCAAGGTCCAGGATGGATGCGACAATTTTTGTACCTATTGCATTGTACCTTCGGTCAGGGGACGGGCTGTAAGTCGTCCCATCGGCCAAATCCTGGAAAATGTCAGGAGCGTGATCGACAATGGCTTTAAGGAGATCGTCATCACAGGGGTAAACATCGGGCGATATGATCACGACGGGCTCAGGCTCGAAGCTGCCATTGAGAAAATTCTTGAACTGCCAGGTGATTTCCGGGTAAGAATCTCTTCATTGGAGCCTGATGGTTTCGGACCCGAATTTCATCGCTTGTTTCAGCATCCAAAGATGACGCCCCACATGCACCTTTGCATCCAGAGCGGATCGGACCCGATCCTCCTGAAGATGCGTCGCATGTACACGGTAAAATCATTCATGAACATCATTGAAAAATTCAGAAGCGAAATACCCGATTTTAACTTTACCACTGATGTAATTGTAGGCTTTCCGGGCGAAACAGAGGCAGACTTTCAACTTAGCCTTGACCTTGTGAAAGAAGCACAATTCAGCCATGTCCATACCTTCCGTTACTCCAGGCGCAAGGGAACAAGGGCCGACCGTATGGACGATCAGCTGGAAGAAAAGATTAAAAATCAAAGAAGCGAAAGGGTGAGAAAACAGGCCGAGGAGAACCGCCTTTCTTACATGCAATCGATGTTAGGGAAAAGGCAGCGGGTTCTTGTGGAAAGGGTGGATGGAAAAGGCATGGCCCGGGGCTATGGCGAGCACTATCTTCCGGTGAACTTTCTTACTGAAAGACGCGACCGGAACTGGTTTACCGAACTTACGCTGGATGGGATTGAGCCGGGTGAATCGCCCACAATGAAGGCTTCAGTAATATAAACTTAATTATATTCAGCCATTTCAAGCTGTCGGACACCTGGCTGAAACATTTCCACATTTACCATGAAGGCAGTGGTATATTTTCCGACCAGTTCACCGAAATTGTAACTATCAGCGGAAGTATAGTAAATGGTGAGTTTTTGTCCATCGCCACGGAATTCAACATCCTTTATGTCAAGCTCCGCTCCTGTTTCAATGGCGATTCTCCTGGCCTCATTCAAAACACCGTATTCTCTACTTTTTGCATTCAACCAGCTCTGAAGATCAGCCATTGTAGCCTTGCGGACTACCCTTCCCAGTCCGGACTTATTTCTATTTCCTGGCCCAAACTTTTTTTGAGCCCTTTTCCCTGAGAGGGAAACAGTACCCACGTCGAAGCCTTCATCAGATTCAACAACGATCCGGTCGTCCTTCGCAAGCTCCAGGCCACTTCCATTTCTAAAAAATTCCCTACGGCCATTTTTAAACCTCAGCTCCACAAGCTCCACCTCAACTGAAAAATTATTCAC
>JAOZLK010000333.1 GCA_029934875.1 Bacteroidales bacterium
TTCAGGCCTATGATGCAAAAACAGATAACTGGATCACGCTGCATAAAGTGGAAAATGAGCCCCGTTGGCCTCAGCGGTTTCAGTCCAAGGAATTCTATTTTCCAAATTCTTCCTGGTACAATAATTATCGCTTAAATGTGGCATCTGCCCATGGTGTCAATATTGTACAGATGGCAGAATTTGAGTTGTTTGGCGATGTAGAAATCATTAGTTCCACATCACAGCCCATTGATATTGAGGGCCCTGTGGTTTCAATCTATCCAAACCCGGCGAAGGATCATGTTAATATTGCATCCACCTCCCCAATTAAGAGTGTCAGCTTGTATGATGTGTCCGGAAAGTTGCTGAAACATCTCGATCTTTATGGAGAATTTGAAGGTGCCCTGAATCTGAGTGAGGTCCGGAGCGGACTCTATATTTTGAATATAGAAATGATCTCTGGAGAAGTGAACAGGTCCAGGATCATAAAGAATTGACAGACCCTTCCTCCCATGGACTGGGACTTTGGGGTAATTTATGTGGAAGCTGAATATTTCTTCTAAGGACCTACAATATCATTCCGTGACAGGTCCTCTCAATAATTTCGTCCTGGAGCTCCTCGGCTAACTCCACAAAGTAGGCTGTGTAACCTGCCACCCGGATGGTCAGTCCCAGGTACCTCTCCGGGTGCTTTTTAGCTTCGATCAGATCTTCCCTTTTCACAACATTGAACTGGATATGGTGAATGGGCATCCTCACAAATGCCTTCAGGAAAGAGGCGAATTTTTCACGGTCCTTCATTGTATGGAAAAATGAGGGCAGGAATTTCATATTCAACAGGGTTCCATTTCCTGCAAGTAGAGAGGGTATGCGGGATACAGAAGCAAGCACTGCCGTGGGTCCGTTCCGGTCCTGGCCATACATGGGGGATATCCCACCATCTGCCAGGGGCGTACACGCTAGACGCCCATCCGGGGTAGCTCCCACATTCTGGCCCATGGGAACGTGGGCTGAAACCGTGTAGAGACCGAGGATGTATTCGCCTCCCCTGAAATTCACGTGGGTCTTCAGCCTGTCATTAAAGTATTCAACCCACTTAGCACCCAGTTCATCCACCCAGGCCACATCATTCCCATATTTTGGAACACTTTCCAGGCAGCTCAAGCGTAATTCTTCCCGGTTTTTAAAATTCTCTTGAAGCGCCTGGATGAACTCTTCCTTACCGAGCTCTTTATCCTGGTATATAAGTTTCTTAAGAACAGCCAGGCTATCTGCCACATTAGCCACCTGGATGGCCTGGATGCCCGAGAGGTTGTAATGAGCGCCCCCGGCTGTAACATCCACACCTTTTTCAAGACAATCGTCCACAACTGTAGAAAGCATGGCGGAGGGCAGGTGCCGTTGATGTGCGGCTTCCACAAACTCACAGGCTTTGATCATCCTATCTGTGAAATGATCGATCTGCAAGACAAAGGCCTTTTCCAAATCCGCAAAACTTTGAAAATTGTTTAGGTATCCACTTTTGGGACCCATTTGTTTTCCGGTAAGCATGCACACCCCGTTATTCAGTGCCAGCTCTAGTGATTTAACCATGTTGAACATGGCTGCATCACTCCAGCCAAGCGATTTACCCTGGCTGCTCAACTCGACACATCCCACAAGCGCATAGTCCAGGGCATCCTGGTGCTCCAATCCTGCATTTTTCAATGAAGGAATAATGCTTTCGTCATTCATGATCTGAGGCATCCCACTTCCCAGTCCGATAACACGGCTGCATTCCATGACAAAGGCATGTGGTGATCCTTTATGCAAGCGAGCTGTGAGGTTTGGTTGGGGCAAAGCGATGTGGTCCTGGGCTTTCAGGAAGAGGTAGGAAAGCGTGTTGGCAGCGTCCTTACCATGCCTGGTCTGGCCACCCAGAGCGACGTTGAATCCAATGGGAAATCCGGCAAAATACCTGGCGCTATGAGCATTCCTCATATAGACGATCTGGTTGAACTTTAGAAAGAGTGCGTCTATCAATTCAAGTGAGCCTTCCAGGTCCAGCTTACCCTCATCCAAATCCTTTTGAAAGTAGGGGAGAAGGTATTGGTCAATACGGCCAGGAGAGAAAGAGGAGGCATTGGATTCCATGTGAAGCAACACAAAGAGAAACCAGGTGGACTGAAGAGCCTCCCGGAAGGTACGAGGGGCCTGTTCGGCCAGGTGAAGGCACATACTTTGAATCTCCTCCAGGTTTTTCCGCTTTAGAGGATCCTTCTGCTCTTCTATTTCAGATTCTGCCAGCTCGGCATAACGACGAATAAAATCGATGGCCGCTTCCAGGACCAGGCAGGTGCTGTTATAAAAGTAGGCCTGCCCCGGGCTGGCACTTTTCCTGCCCTTTCGGGCGATCTCCAGCAGGCCAGAGGGACCCAGGCTGAGCCACTTCTCCACATTAGGGCAGATGTGCCCCTGTGCATGATCTTTCTGGTTGATCTTAACCACTTTTTCAATGGCACTTAACTCATCTCCATATGCTCCATAGATATGGTCCTCCAGAGTATTCCCGGACCAGAAGGGTTCAATTTCCTCCAGAAATATCTTTTTATCCGAATCTCTTACCTGGAAAGGATCCTGGGGCCTTACGGGAAGTGAATCCAGCTCCTTTGCAATCCAGGAGATACCAGCTTCAGGAAAGATTACCCCTGCACGGATTTCCGGGGTGCGGTTTCCAATCAGTAATTCCTGGGGATCAATGGATATAGGCATTTCCCTGAGGGAAGCTGCAAGTGCTCTCGCTCTTTTCAAGCTCACAGGGGATGCTTCATTCTCCCGGTATATGCGGGTAATGATCCTTGCCTGGTCCACGGACAGGTATCTCGGAACGGAAACAGTCTTTTCCTTCAGAGAAAGTATCCGGTCTGTAACTGCCAGGGTTTGAATCCTTTCCTGCATTTCCATACTATCTCTCATCACCTTATAAATATAGCCCTTTTTCACTGGACAAACTACAAGGTATAAGCTAATTGACCTGAACATATGAATGAATTATACGTCTAATATTTGACAGGATAATGGAAGGCCCCACTCACCAGCTCGACCTCTCATCCTTCCAGAAAGGAGTCTATTTTATCACCATCAGGTCAAATGACTTTGTAAGGACGAGGAAGATTATTAAAATCTGAATAAGTACTCTTATTCCATTAATAATGGCACAGGCTTTTCAACAAATCCTGCAGGCCTGGAATTTGCAGTGGGTTTATCCCGGTCGCCGATCCAGTTTCTGGCCATCCGGGCCATCACCATCATCTCATTCACTTTTTCAGGATAGAGCTCCGACAGATCAATGGTTTCACCAATATCATCCTTAAGCTTATACAATTTAGCTTTTCTTGGACCCAGATCTTTCCCCCACATATCTATATAGGCATCAAGAGGAAGGTGCAATTTCCAATCACCCACTCTGATGGCTTTCATTTGATCCATCAGGTAGTAGGCAAAATATGCATGAGGTGATTCGGCTGATTCTGGATTAATGAAAAGATCATAAATATTCATTCCATCAATAATCCGGTCCTGTGGCAGATCTATACCTGTAATGTGAGCAATGGTTGGTAATAAATCCATCACTGAAGATATCTCCTTTGATACTTTCCCTTCAGGAAGGGTTCCCTTCCAGCTAACAATCATGGGTACACGGTTTCCACCTTCCATGGCTGTCCCTTTATAGCCAGACATTTCCCCGTTTGACGCTTCAGGATATGTCCTGGGCGCACCATTGTCAGATGTGAAGATGATAAGGGTGTTTTCCAGAATATCCAGCTCTTTAAGGGCTTTAGTAATTTCCCCTACCGACCAGTCAATTTCCTCAATAACATCTCCATACAATTCATTATTAGATTTCTCCACAAATTCATCGCTGGCTGAGATGGGATAATGGGGCATGGTATGTGCATAATAGAGAAAAAAGGAGCCTTTCTTATTATCCTTTATAAATTTGGTGGCTTCATCGGTATATCTTTGTGTTAAAGTAGATTGCACAACCGGTTGTTCAATCACTGTTTCATTTCTCATTAATGGAATATGTGGGTGATCATAGGTCTGATTAATACCCCGCCATTTAAACCTGCCTTCACCTGTATCATTGCTATAGGGGACGCCATAGTAATAATCAAAACCCTGCCTGGTGGGTAAAAATTCCTCCTGATCTCCTAAGTGCCACTTCCCTATTAATGCGGTTTTGTAATCTTTTTGCTTCAGGAGTTCAGCAATGGTCAACTCTTTGGGATTTAAGCCCATTTCATCCACCGGAAAGCACACGCATTCCCCTCTGAAATTTACTGACATATTATTCCTGACCGGGTAAGTTCCCGTCAGCAAAGCTGCCCTGGAAGGTGTGCAAAGAGAAGCACCGGCATAAAAATCCGTAAACCGGATGCCCTCTTCCGCCAGGCTGTCAATATTTGGTGTTCGGGTTAATTCGTTTCCATAGCAAGCCAGGTCTCCATACCCCATGTCATCTGTGAAAATAATGATCACGTTAGGGGGTTTTTCCCCTGAATAGCCCTTTTGTAAAACCAGAAATGATAAACAAAAGACCAACAGACTTGATAATGTATCTTTCATGCTTTTCATTGTTCGTATCTTGAAAAAAGAGATTTGTGCAATTGTTGGCTTACCTGGTTTGCCATAAGACCAGGATGCAGGCAGAACAGAAGGATTATGCTTATGAAATACCTCATTGAAGTGCTAACTTATTCTATGGCATGAACATAGCCATCTGCTGATAATACATATACCATTTTCTTATAGATGCACAGGGTGGATTCCTCCACACGATGACCGAGCTTAAAGATCCAATGGGGTTTCCCGGTAAGCTGATCCAGACAATAGAAGAAGGGAGTATTCCCCGAAGCGATGTATACCCGTCCGCTTGCCACAGCTGGAGCCGATAAACCGCCTCCGTCGGGAAAGGTCCAATTGATCTTAGCTGTTTCAGGATCAACACTATATACCCTGCTTGACAAAGGTACACCCCCTATACCTCTACCAACACGTGCCGTGAAGAAGGCCTTGCCATCAACAAAAGCCGGACTGGCATTAAAGCCCGAATGCACACCTTTTTCTTTTTCATTCTTGTTCCCCTCACTAAGAAGCTCACCTGTAGCAGCATCAAAGGATTGGAAAATATTGGAGCCGCTGGGCAAATATATCTTTCCGTCCTGGGCAATTAATGTTCCTGAATCGAGACCAATCCCATTTTCTTTCCAAACTACCTCTCCCGTTTTCTTATTAAAGGCATATAAAGAGTGGCTCCACGAACCAAAATATACCAGGTCACCATCAATGGCAGGTTCAGCTGGTACAGATTTGGCGCATGGATACATCCAAACGATATGACCTGTTTCGCCATCTAAACAAACAGCATAACCACTAACTGTAGGTACATATACCAAACCATCATCTACTGCAGCTGATCCCCAAACCCATCCTCCGGGAATTGTTTGTTTCCATACCAGCTCACCTGTCTGGGCATCCAAACAATAGAAAAATCGTTCGCTCCCCTGTTGACCT
>JAOZLK010000024.1 GCA_029934875.1 Bacteroidales bacterium
AAGATGGCCAGCCCTTTATATACCTGGATGGCAAAGAGACTGCTAGTATTGAAACCCGGATTGTTAAGGAGGGATTTCCCCAGAATTTTAACATTGGGGCAGGAATGGATAGTGGTGGAGAATCGGGATTCAATTTCAAGGGGGACATATCCAATGTTCAGGTGTATAAGGAAGGGCTTAGCAGGGAGGACATAGAATTATTTGCCAGGGGAGGGGTTCCCGACGGTGAGAGGCTTTTATCCTGGGAAAGCAAGGCTGAATAATTGACCCTGAAAAACGGTCCTATCTCATTAACATGCCTCCACTGGCATCGATGGTTGATCCGGTAATATAACTGGCTGCATCGGAGGCCAGGAATACTGCAATATTTGCAATTTCTTCCGGATCGGCAATGCGGTATAATGGAATCCTGGCCAGATAGCTTTCTTTTCTTTTTTCCCAGGTTTCAGCCACCATCTCGGTCATAACCAGTCCGGGGGCTATGCCATTTACCCTGATTCCCTGCCTGGCTACCTCCCGGGCCAATGCGATGGTAAATGAAACCATGGCTCCCTTGCTGCTATCGTAGGGAAGATGGCCTGTAGTTGATCCTCTGAAAGCAGCCTGTGAGGCAATATTTACGATGCTCCCAGGTGTACTGTTTTCCTGCCATTTTTTCACAAGCTCACGACTGGCAACAAACATGCCGGTCACATTTATCCCAAAGGTTTTTTCCCACTCCTCCACGGTATATGAAGAAATGGGGCCTCCCGGACAATAGGCTGCATTGTTAACCAGAACATCGATTGGTCCGAGCTCATTTTCAACCCTTGTGATCATGGAGATTACTTCGCCCTCCTCCGACATGTCTGTCTGAACAGCCATGGCTTTTGTATTGAATTTTTCTTCAATTTCAGAGACCACGGAATCAGCTCGATCCCTGCTTTTAATATAGTTGACTGCCACAAGGGCACCTTCCTCTGCAAAAGCCAGGCATATTGCTTTTCCAATACCCCTGCTGCCTCCTGTAACAAGGACCACCTTATCTTTTAGATTTGTTTTCATTGCATTGTTATAATTTTGGTTTCAGTACAACCCTCAGAGCTTCTCCCGATTCCATGATTTCAAAAGCTTTTTTTATCTCTTTTAAAGAGATTATATGAGAGACTATATTCCTTGACAAGGATGATGGATCACTAAGAATGCCAATTGCCTCTTTTACATGGCGGGTTGTAGAATCACTACTCCCTGTAACTCTGATCTCATTGTAGTGGATCAGGCGGCTATTAATAGTCAGATCACTTTGGCCTGCCGGAAGGGAAGCGAATAAACAGACGCTCCCCCTTTTTCTAACGAGTGACAGAGCCTCTTCCTGAGGGGATGGAGCAGGAGCCGCTACAATAACCACATCGGCTCCATATCCCTTTGTTTCTTCCAGGACAATAGTTTTAAGGTCTTCTTCTCCCGGATGAACCAGGATATCTATATGGAAATTCCCTGCTTGTTTAAGTCTCAACTCATTCAATTCGGTCATTATAATTTTACCGGCACCGGCATGCTTTGCGGCACATGCATTTAGAATTCCCATTGGGCCGGCTCCCATGATTAAAACAGTATCACCCTTTTCAATTTCACATTGCTCAACGGAGTTAACAGCGCAGCTTAAGGGCTCTGCCAGGGCAGCGTATTCAGGCTTCAGGGTATCGGGAACCTTAACGAGATGCCCGTTTTTTATAGCTCTCTCAGGGATGACCATATATTCAGCCATACCCCCATCGTAACGGAATCCCATCGGAGCAAGATCAACACAGAGGTTGGTCCATCCTTTGCGGCAATACAGGCATTTACCGCAACTAATGCTGGTGGACATTACAATTCGTTCACCCTCGTTAAAGCCAATAGTATTCTTCCCTGTTTCAGCAATCACCCCTGTGAATTCATGCCCCATAACAATGGGGGGATTTAATCTTGGATTCCCAAGCTTAAAGGCTTTCAGGTCTGAACCACACACGGCGCAGGCTTCCACTCTAATAAGGATTTCCTCACGGTTTATCGTAGGAATCGGGATCTCATCAACCCGTACATCCATGGGTGCGTGGAATCTTATAGCTTTCATCCGGTAGCGTTAATAATCTTCATTCGATTCTGAACCGTCTAAAACAGCCTGTGTAGAACCAACACCCAGCCTGTCGGCACCTTGATCTAAGTAAGAAACTGCTGTTTCCCATGTACGAATACCACCGGACGGTTTTATGCTCATTTTATCTCCGACCGTTTTAATCATCACATCAATCATCTCAGGAGTAGCTGAACCAGGCCCGAATCCGGTAGAAGTTTTTACAAAATCGGCACCTGCCTCATGGGAAATTTCACAGGCTTTGGCAACCTGCTCCATGGTAAGGAATGCACTTTCCTGAATGACTTTCACCTTTACATCGTGGGCATGTGCCACATCCACTACTGCCTGAATATCCCTTCTTACATATTCATGATCACCAGACAGGAATTTGCCAATATTCATAACCATGTCAATCTCGGCTACTCCATCCTCAATAGCTGCTTTTGCCTGGAACGCTTTTACCCTGCTGGCATCGGCTCCATGCGGAAAGCTGAGCACACATGACACCTTCACAGAACTACCGCTTAGCAGGTCAGCGGCTGCTTTCACATCACATGGTTTAACACACATGCTATAAACCCCAAAATTAATGCACAATTGAGCATGCTGATTAAGGTCATTGTCCGTAAATTCTGCTTTCAATACAGCGTGGTCGATTGTTTTTGCCACTTCATTCCTGGTATACATCTTCATTTTTTTAATTCTTAGTGCATCTCACGTCCGCCGGTTACATTGATGGCCTGTCCTGTCATATAATCTGATCCCCCGGAAGCCAAAAAAACTGTTACACTGGCCACATCTTTCACTTCTGCCAGTCTGCCCAGGGGGATTTTTGCCGTGAAGTTCTTTATCACCTCTTCACGAGAAAGCTTCAGATCCTCGATATATCCCCTGGAGCAGGTATCCCAGACCCCTGTATTATCTGTAATTCCTGGGCAAAGGCAATTTACATTGATTTTGAAGGGCGCCAGTTCGAAAGCCAGGGCCTGTGTAAAAGCGATAATGGCACCTTTCGCTGCACAATAATGACTCATCAGGGCGGAGCCTGTTTTCCCCGATTTCGAGGAAAAGTTAATGATTTTTCCTCCCCTCTTTTCCTTCAATACAGGCACAACATACTTGGTAAAAAAGAAGGTGCCTTTACAGTTTACATCGAACATCTGGTCCCACGCGGCTTCTGTAATATCTTCAAGCGGAGAGGTACCGATAATACCGGCCACGTTAATCAGGATATCAATGCTCCCATGGGTCTCAACTGTTTTGTCGACGACAGCTTTAACCTGACTTTCAGAAGTAACATCTGCGGCCAATCCACTACACCCGATAGCCTGACAAACAGTATCCAGCATATCTTCTTTCAGGTCAGTAATAAAAACAGTGGCCCCACCTTCAATTAATTTTATTGCAACTCCTTTACCTATAGCTCCTGCGGCACCTGTTATCAGGGCCACTTTTCCTTTAAATTCATTTTGCATATGGTTCTGTTTTTTGGATCAGATTCCCAGGAAATTATCATTAATGGCTTTATCTGAATGACGAACAGCAATATCTGTATGGACATTTGCTACTTCAGTAATAATGGCTCCTTCGGGCCCGCCAAATTGCCAATGCCTGGAATAAACTATATCCTGGGGTGTAAAAGAGCCAATGGATGCCAGCACAACATGTTTGGTCGTAACTTCTCCGTCCATATGACATTCGGGAACAACAATTTCAGGGAATTCACTTAGATTATCCTCACCCTCTCCCACGATAAAACTCTCTCCAAAACGAATGGCCCAACCTTCAAGTTTAGCAGGATTTGATCCGCCATCGAGATGCCAGTGCTCAGGTAACATCTGCCCTGGCAGGAGGAAGAGATCCATCAGCATGTACTGGTCTTTTTCATTATTCACAAACAGGTAGGCTGCCAAACCCAACTTGGTAAACTGCCCGGTCCCGTAATCACTCACCCATAGTTTCTCTTTTAATTCCGGAAAGATGGGGTAGCCATGATACTCCATTAATGAGAGGATGGCTTCCTTTGCCTTTTCTTCGATAAATTCCCCATTTTCATCGTAGAATTCTTCGTTATTGAAGGCGATCAGATCAGTTCCCTTATTTGTCTCAAAACCTGCTTGTTCTTCAGTGCCGGTAGCTGCCTCTGTCGCAGGCTCCTGGTTCCCTGACCCTGGATTACCCGTGCAGGAAACAAATAAAAGGCTTAAACCAAAAACAAATACATTTAGATTTTTCATAGCTATTTAGTTTTAATGATTATAGTTCGATGATTGACATGGTATGGATGGAATCGCTTTCATTCGGACCAAATGACAAATCAATATTAGACACGTAGATCCTGTTTCCCCTGCGGATGCATTCCGACGGAGCATCCAGTTCTCCGTTTCGGCCATCGCTTTGTCCGTTTTTAGCCACGATTCGCACTTTGCCTTCAGGGGATATTTGGACAATCGCATTTCCAATGAAATCAGCAATCCAAAGATTGTCATCTTTGTCGATCTGCATTCCATCGGTAGACAGCATCCCATTCCCACTGGCAAAAACCTCACTGGAAATCAAATTTCCTTCCGGGTCGAGCAATAGTTTAAGAACTTCAGCGTCACCAAAATTACAAACATACAATTCACCTTTGGAATTGAAGGCCAGTCCATTTGCACCTACCTGGTATTCAGTGCTCTTAGTTTCCAGGATAGCAATCAGGCGTGGGTCGCCAATACCTGTTACCTGCACTGGATTTTCAGCACTCAATTCGGAGAGTTCGAAGCGGTAGACCCCACTTTTAAGGGGCTCGCCTGCATTCAGATTTGTTTCTGCAACATAGATGCGATTACCATGGGTCGTAATTCCGTTTGCCATATTAAACCCGGTAGCAACGACTTCACATTTCGTAGCGCTCCCATCTTCCATGCTTACTTTAAGCAAGCGTGACATGTTCGGCTCGCTTGTAGCAAAAGACTGATTATCAGACACATAAATATTCCCATCAGATGCAAATGTGATACCCAGGGGACTGGCCACTCCTGTTCCAGGATGGGGAAGCAGATCAATGATCTCTTCAATTTTGTCCTCCTCGGTAATTCGCAGAATTTTGGAAGGATAATTCTTATTATTCGCATTGTTCATGGAGAGGTAGATGCAATGATCCTTCCCCAGGGTCATGCCATCCGGACAACTGTATTTATCGGGTAAGGCTTTATTAAAGGCCAGTTCAGGCCTAAGTAGATTTCCCGTGCACTGCGTTAGGATCAATGAGATTGCAAGTCCTCCGAAAATAGCAGTAAATGTTTTTTTTCTCATCTTAATTGCTTTGCTTAAGTCGACGAATAAGTTCTTTATAATTCTTGTATTTCGCTTCATAAATTTTCTCTCTTGTTGGCTCAGGTTCATACTTGCGTTGAATACAGGTCATGTTTTCAACTGCTTCATGAAGGTTCCCATAAGTCCCGTCACAAACAGAGGCAGCCATGGCAGCACCCAGTGCTCCCAATTGGGAGCCTGCAGGAATTTCCAGGGGAATCCCAAGGATATCCGCGAACATCTGCATCCAGGTATCGCTTTGCGTGGCACCACCCGTACAACGGATTACTTCAGGTACTTCCCTGAAATTCAATAACCTGTCAATATGCGTTTTATGTGCGAATACAATCCCTTCATATACGGCCCTGACCAGGTGGGAACGGGTATGTTCGCCTCTTATGTTATGAAATCCCGCGTTCATGTAACCCTCTTCATTGCAGCCATAAAGAAAAGGAAGAAACAGAGGATCTGTGGATTCAGGCGCGATACGGTCAACTTCTTCATTCAACCATGTGAAAAACTGATCCCCCTTCTGCTCTTTTTCGTTTTTCAGAAAATTCTGAATCATCCAGTCCAGGTTGCTTGCCGATGTAGGACTACCTTCTAACATAAGGTACCATCCTGGAATGCTATAAATACTGGTCATATAAAGCTCCTTGTCAATTAACGGCTTCCTGGATATATATTGGTTGTTGCCCCAGGTACCCACGATCAGTGACATTTGTTTTTCGTCAACAATTCCGGAAGCTAAACCGCATGCATCAATATCAAACATACCCCCTGCCACGGGTGTCCCTGCGGCTAATCCTGTAAACTCTGCAACCTCATCAGTGATTCTGCCTGCCATTTCCGTTGAAGCAATGAGTGGGGGCAGCATATTCCTGAACTCTTCCAATCCAAAAATTTTAAGCACTTCTATGTCGTATCCCCCGCTTACCACATTCATCAAACTGGTACCCGACATGTCGGTGATCTCAGCCCGAACCTCCCCGGTGAGTTTGAACCGGATAAAATCCTTTGCCATCAATATCCATCGTGCCTTTTTAATACACTCTGGCTCCTTATCGCGCAGCCATGAAAGAAGTGCATTGGGTTGAGCTGCCCAGATGGATTGTGCAGTGTAGGGCAAGGCTTTCCCGGCAATCCCCTGTTTTAACCATTTCTCAACATAGCTTTGCGCCCTGCTGTCGGTCGAATTGATCGCATTGCGCACCGGCTTGCCCTGCTGATCTACAAGAAACAAACCATTTCCGAACCCGGTACAGGCAATGGCTTTAATGCGATCCGGTTTTATGCCGGAAGAATGCAATACTTCCCGAATAACAGATACGGTATCTTCCCACATTTTTGACGCATCCCGCTCGCTCCAGCCTTTTTGTGGACGAATGATTTGAACCAATTTGCTGGCCACAGCGATCTCCAGCCCTTTTTCATCAAAAAGGGCTGCTTTCGACATGGTTCCGCCGTTATCTATCCCGAGGAAGTAGGGTTTCATTTTTGAACTTTTCATTTTTCTACATCTACAATGTCATTTCTGAATAGAGCCATAAAAATAGCGAGCACAACAAGTGAACTCACGGCAGTAATACCCCACACGCTGGTCCAGTTAATGATATCCACCCCATCCACCGATTCTGTGAATACCTCAATGATCTTCCCGTTCACGAAATTCCCCACCAATAATCCGAGTCCAAAGGTGACGAAGAAAATAAAGCCCTGAGCCTGGGCATTTAGCTCAGCAGGCACCTTTTTATGAATATACACCTGACCTCCAACAAAAAAGAAGCCGTAGATAATCCCATGAATCAATATGGCCAGGAAATAGAGCCAGGTCATATCATAGGCGCCTCCTAAAAAAAATGAGATGTATCGAATGACCAGCGCACCCAGCCCGAAAATCATCGTATTGCGAACGCCGAATTTCTTTAACATAAGGGGAACCAATACCAGGAAAAACATCTCCGCGAACTGACCCCAGTTCACTGTAATCGTAATATACCTGAAGCCAATGTCCTGCAAGAATTGCGACAAATAGGACCAGTACAGGGTAAAGGGTATCATGGCCAGAAATGAGACCACAATAAAAACGGCAAAACTTCTGTCCTTCATCAATCTCAATGACCTGAACCCGAGAATGTCCAGAATCGATCCCTTTTCAGACTTTCCAGAGGCCGGAGTGTGGGGCAGGGAAAAGTTTACTGCTGCTGCAACAAGAGCCACTGCCGAACCACAGTAAAGCGGAATGTTTGTACCGTCAATATCCACCTGAAACCACTTTACTGCTGCCAGGCTGAATACACCTGAAACGACCCACCCAATGGATCCAAATACCCTGATCCTGGGAAACTGCTCTGCCGGAGAATGAACCATGGCTATGGCACTGGTCAGGCCCCAGGTTGGCATGTACGCTATCATGGCCCCAAGAAGAAAAACAAAAAGCAGGCCTGGTTCTGTCTGCCTGGCAGCAAAAAAAAGAAGTACTGCGATCAGGATATTCAGTACCCTGAGAATTTTTTCGCTGGAAAAATGCCGGTCAGCAAAAGCTCCGACAATGGGTGAAGCCATGCATCCAATGGCCATGGAGCTTAAGATAAGAGCTTTGGTGGTACCTGTCATCCCCATATTGGTGAGGTACGCGGCCAGTGGTACCCACCAAACCGCAAAGAGCATGAATTGCAGAAAGTGCATCAGGCTGAGCAGGAAAAAAGATTTTGCAGGTTTTGAGTTCATTTTTTCATTGTTGGTTTTGATATTTCAATGCAACTACTGGCTACAATATCACCTCTCATCAGGGTCCCAGGGTGCTGTGGGACTAAGGGCTTCTTCCGGACTCAGAACAACGCGGTAGTGATCCTCTCCCTCGAGTCTGCCTCCGTAATAGTGCCCATAATACTGGATGTTGTTATCCATCCAGGTGCTTATTCTGATCATCTCCTCTTTTGAAAGTTCCACTCCCTGGTGGCCCTCCTTTAACATGTCAATAAGCCAGCTGGTATGGGCTCCAAAGGAATAGGGTTCTCTGTACTGTCCGTCATTATATGGATCCGGATCGTCTTCCCGAACGTAGTCCCCGATGCAGAACTTTCCGTTTTTGGGTTTTCTCCTCTTCAGGTTCAGGTAAGATGCATTAAGAATATGCCTGGGCTGATTGGTAAGATTCAGGTTTCCGGCTGCTTTTTCGGATCCGTGGCAGCTAATACAATGCTTGTCCCAGATGGGTTGAACATCAGATTCATAATGAATAAGCCTGAATCCCCTCTCCTCCCCGGGTTGCGGACCCAGTTCCTGTGGAGCTAAGGTCAGGGCAAGGGGCACATGGTTTTGTCCGGGACTTTCACCACTTCGCTCATGACAGCCAATGCAAGAACGGGTTTCACCCGGTCTGAAATTAACCCAGGTTCGTTCCCTCTGAATGGCCATGTAGTTGCTGTCCAGGACCTCGAAAAAGAGGCTCCTGTCGGCGGGGACATAAAATTGTGCAGAACCGTCTTCTTCGACCTCCACCACACCTCTCTGGAGCCTGATCCACATGTGTGCATCACCCTGCGGGCTCGTTGCTGAGTATTCGTAGTCCCATAGTTGGGTATTCGATCCCCAGGGCCTGGGGATCTGTTCATTTACCCTGATATATTTCACACTTCCTCTGGGGACTCCTGTTAATCCCCTGTTCACATCTGTCAGAATCACCAGTGCCTTTTTTTGATTCTTCAGATCCGGGTCCACAACTTCGCTGATTATTGGCGGGAGCGGTCTTGGTTTCAAGGGATAGGGAACCCAGCATGAGGTATTTTCGGGATGAAGGATCTCTTCGTGATTTCCCGCTTCATCAAGCAGGTAGATGCCATAGGCGTTCGGGTGATCCCAGGGATCCAATTCATTAATCTTGCAGGCAACCAGTACCTGATGTTCATTCAAGGGATAGGGATCATCATATAACCTGCATCCTACTCCCTCCTCGGCCGATGCCCAGCGATTCCCTTTCTTGTAAGTCCAGCCGGCCTCATAATGATCCATGAAAACAGGTGTGAAAAGCTCCATGGGCTCCTTCGTACGGATATCCTTTCGGGTGTCAATTCTAAGTACTGTCCCGACGCCTCCCTGCGGGAAGTGAGGAACCCCGTCACAAAAAACATAATGATTGTTGCCCGGAACCGCCCTGGCTTTGTAAAAGGTGGAAGGGATATTATGATTCAGGCCGTATACTTCCTCGCCTTTGCTGCCGTCGGGGTATATCGACCACAGGGTTTTGATGCTTACCGAACTTTTATCCAGGTATTCCCACCGGGTGAAAATGATCCGTCCATCATTCAGGACACTGGGGGCAAATTCACTTACCCCGTTAATGGATATTTGCTCAATGCTGGCTTCTAATTCAGATGGCGTGTCAAAGGAGGGATCGAGACGGTGGATATTTGCAGTGGAGAGGGCCCCGCTTGAATTGCAAAATGTTTCAAACATGACCCTGGTGGAGGTGAAAATGATCCTTCCGTCCGGTGAGTAACAGGGATGCATATCGTCGATATGCTTATTGTAGGTTCGTGACTCATCTCTGAATTTTCCGTATTTTTCAATCACATCCTTTTCCCAGGGCAGATCAAAGGTCAATTGACGAAGGTTCTCCCCGTTTACATCAATTTCATAAATACGAAAACCGGTCTCCACGGTAGCCCGGTAATCGAACACGATTCTGGTGGCATCATAGCTTAGATCGAATCTGCCAAAGATCCCTTTATCCCCAGGCAGTCTCTTATCAGAGGCCAGGATTACCTGAGTTTCAACACGGCTTTTCAGATCAATATAATAGATGCCATTGTCCTTGTGGAAGCAGCTTCTTCTCCCGCCCTCGTCCATTCCGTCAACAAAGAATGTGTAGAAGTGGGAAGAAAAGTATGCCGGGTGTTTGATAAACAGTACCTTTTCAAATCCAAGATTATCAAGTGTGTCTGAATAAGGCTTGCTGCTTTGAAGTAAAACCAGGATGGTGAGAATGATGCCACTACCATACATTCGTTTGAGTATATTCATTTTCCTGATCTTTTGTAGTTGTTTGCTGCGTCGTCAATATGAATCACCAGGGGAATGTCAATAAAACCACCCAGTCCGTCTTCGGCTGTGATGGTAATGATTGCAGATCCTTTACCCTGTTCCTGAATGATCAGAAGACCATCAGAAACAGACGTGATCACCACATCTGTACGATTACTAACAGCTTTGAAATTAAGATTTTTGCTGTCCTCGTCAATAATGTAATCCCTTAATATGATTGTATCGGCCAGGAACCCTCCCGGGTGGTGAATTTCATCAAAAGGGCGTTTCAGATAGGGGGCCAGGCTGCTGATGCTCAGGACATATTCTGATAACTCTTTCATCTCCTCCTCGCTCAGTGAGGAAGTCTCACCATGAATGTCCCCATTGTTGTATTCTCTGAAGATGGAGGAATGGTCATCAGCGCGACCGTCATGCAGATAGGGTGCCGTTCTCCAGATCTCAACCAGGGTAGGCGTATCAAATTTTTCCTGTGCAGTGTACCCGTTTCCCACATGATATTGTCGCATATCTGTAAATGCTGGTCCCTTGTGACAGTTGATGCACTTTGCCCTGCGGAATACTTCCATTCCGGCCTCCGCTGCAGGGCTCAGTCTGGCATCAACCAGGTATGGACTTAGTTCAGGCTGCAGAGACATAAGGAAGGTATCAATTTCGCTACTGATTTCCTCATCGGCTTTTGTGAATTCAATTGATTCAAAGCCTGCCCTTACAGAATGAAAGGCACCTGGCCTTATGCCTGTTATGGTAGAGGGAGGGGTGATGTGGGAATACAAATGGGATTTGGTCTGCCGCAGAGTACCATAACCATCATTTCCAAGATCCCAGTTAAGCGCATCATTTCTGGCATCCGGATGGCAGCTGGCACAGCTTAGCCAGTTCTGGTAACAAAGAGAGGCATCATGATAATGCATTTCCCCCCTTCTTTGAGTTGTGGGCTCATGCGGAATACCAAGTTGTATGGATTGAACATCAGTAAGGTCTGAAATATTCACAATTCCAAGGCTGCCAGAGTAATATTCGCCAATGTATATTTTACCGCCTGTCTCGACCAATTCTCTTGGACCAATACCATTGAGTTTTACCCTGGTCCTGCAAGTACTCAGAAAACCAAGATCATGTTTTACATCTTCCGGCTTTTTCGAGAAGGATATCTCCTTCCCGACGGAGACCTCTTCAAGTTTCTTATGGAGCTCATCCAGCTTTATCACGCTTATTTCATGGGTGCCTGAATGTGTAAGCAGCAGGAATTCCCCGTTTTGGCTAACAGTAATGCCCCATGGATTTGCAGCCCCTTGATAAATGTCATCCAGCAATACAGTATTCAGCAAGGAATTTTTTTCAGTATCGATCACACTAACAGCATTTGTAATGATCCAACCGCGGTTCAGCTGTGTAGTAGGCATAAGGTAGCGTGAAAGCAAATGTGTTACATAAGCAAATTTGCCATCTGGGGATAGGCAGATGTCCTTAAGGGCCGTGGATCCGCTGGGAAGAAGAATATTGGATTCCACATTCATTTCTGCTTGATTGATTACAGAAACAGCCGCCGCGGCATAATTATTATCAGCAGATCCTGCCGGGAGATGGTTGGCAACGTAAAGTTTGCCCCGGTTCGCGACAATAGAATGTGGTTCCCTGATTACCGGGATTTCTTTAATAAGTGATAGGTCCTCCGGATCGATGACAGAAATCGTATTGCTGAACCTGTTGCACACGTAGATATATCCTTCTGAAAAAATTGGAGAAACAGGGGTATGTCCCACCTGAATGCTATCCAGGATTTCCAGGGAAGCTGCGTCAATCTTGTAAAGATTTCCATTATACCCGCCGGAGGCTACATAAATATAACCGGAGGCATGACTTATTCCGTTGGCCGAACCCGGAAGCTCTATTTCATCACTTACCTGCATTGATATAATATCGCAGATCAGCACCTTGCCCGTGGCTCCTGTTGCTATATAGAGCCGCTTGTAAGTTTCATCAAAATCTATTGAAGAGGGGGACAGATACGGGTCCCCGGAATCCGTCCCGTACACGAGAGCAGTTAATAAAAACATTGTACAAACCAGAATCAGCCTCATTTAGCCTTGCTTAAAAGAATATCCTTAATTCAAACTTATAAGGATCACAGATTTAGATGGAATATTTACCTCAATTTTATTCCCTTTTTTCCTGATGCAACTTACCCACAGAGTGCAAATAACAAGAATTCCAACTGAGAATCTCATATCAAACGATCTTTAAAATGGATTTGAAGGATGCATTTTCCATGCATCAAATCCTTTAACTCTGATTGGCCCGTTTTTGCTATATATGTATACTTTGTTATCATCCCGTGTGGGATATACCCTGTGAGTTAAACAAAGCCTTTTATTTATGAAAACCTCCAGGACTGAGCGATCCATAAAGATCCGAAGCACAAGGTCTTCTCCTTCCTCCAGATCCAGATCTGCTTTCTGTACTTTTTCGTCATCATAAAAGTTTTCCATCAATTCCTCATCAAGCGTGGTTTTGTGTAAATCCACTTCAACCCTTCCTTGTTCAGGTATAAAACGTATAATAGTTTCCTCAGAACCATCGTTTGAAGCCAACACTTTAATACCAATCTCTTCTGCTGTCTGCGGCTCAATAATTATTTCCAGTTCCATGGTGTTCCCTTCAACCCCCTCAATCAATCTTGTTTCATCATTTAGCGCAAATTCTTCAAGCTGAATATGGCTATGACGTAATGACCTTAATTCCTCAACAGGCTCTATTAGCAGATCGTTTTTATCATCAAGACTCAATATTCTTGGCAGGGATAATGTACCCATCCAGCCATGTTGCGGTAAAAATTCATCGAGGTTCCCCCATTGGGTCCTGCTATCATTCAATGCTGCCCACATGATTCTTCTTCCCTGGTCGTCAACCAGGCTTTCCGGGGCATACCCCACACCGAGGTTCCATGTCATAGTGCCTTTTTTCTCCGGATAGAATTGCTCATTTTTCCAATCTCCAATAACATACTCTAATCCATTTCTTAGAAACAGCAACACATATTTATCACCCAGTTTAAAGAAATCGGGGCAGTCTAATGTGCCTTCTACTTCATCATGATGAAAAAAGGGTCCAACGGTTTCCCAATCTTCAAGATTCTGCGATCTGTATAAACCGGATTTACCCGGCCAGGTGCCATTATCTCCGGAGATCGCATAGTAAGTATCATCTTCAAGCCAGCAATGAGGATCCCATACATCAATGCTCCCATAATCTGGTAATTCATTGAGGAAGAGCCTATAGTCGGCATCAACACTCTTAGCAGCTACTTCCGGATAAGGAATTACCGGATTTGCTTTATGCCTTTCCCAATTGTCAAGCACATCATCACCGGTACTTCTCGCAATACATTGACCTGCGCCAAGTCCCTGGTACATTATAGTAGGAATATTATTTTTATCAAGAAACATATTCCCACTATATATGGCTCTTTCAGGAGTATCTTCTCCGGGTTTCAGGGCTGTAGGATGAAAACGCCAATGCACAAGGTCATGACTGGATATATGAGCCCAGGCATCGCCTCTATAATAGGGCTTTGGTTCAACAGTCTGAAAAATATAGAACAGATGGTACCTGCCTTTCCAGTAATAGGCTCCATTTGGATCGAAAGGACAGGCCATGCCTTCAGGAATAACAAAGTGATATACGGGACGGTAAATATCTTTTAAAAGCTTATCCCGATAGAGGTGCTGGGCAAAAATATGATCCTTTATGATTCGCAGGTTAAACTCATCTGCTTGTGAATATGAATTGGCAGGAATTATTAAGCAAAGAATAATACCTGCAAGTGCTAGTGTTATACTCCTGGTTCTCATGATCATTTTCTTTTGATTATTCTCTGCTACTAATGCTTGTTTTATTAACTGATTAAATCAACCTTCATTTAATCAAACTGATTAGTAAGACAGATTTTGATGGAATGTTTACCTTGATATTATTCCCTTCTTTCCCGATACCCTTGAATTCACTGATGCTGACCTCTTCGTCTTTTCCGAAATCATTGTAGCTGTTCATTTCTCCTGCGGTAATTATTTCTGATTTCCTGACACTATAATTATCTAATCCATCTATTTCAATTACGGTTGACAGGTCTCTATCGTATGTTACGTTGGCGATCGTAATATTTATTTCATTTTTGTCATTTTTTGAGGCGGAAACCGAAAGTGCTGGGAAATCATTTTCTGCATCCCCATATTTTTCAGCCTTGACTTCCACAGGTAACATCACTGCGTCAAAATGCGCTTTGTACATTTTGAACACATAAAATGTAGGCGTCTTTACCAGTTCAGTATCATTAGTAAGTACCATAGCCTGCAGTACATTTACTGTCTGGGCGATATTTGCCATTTTTACCCGGTAACAGGAGTTATTAAAAGTATTGAGATATATGGCTGCCGTAACTGCATCACGCAGAGTGTTCTGCTGATATAAAAATCCCGGACGCGATCCAGGCTCCTTATCATGCCAGTTACCCCATTCATCTGCTATAAGAGCAACCCTGTTTTCCGGATCGTACTTATCCATAATCGCCAGATGTTTCTTTAGCATTTTATCTACTTCCATATTTTTTCTAATGGTCAGGTCCCAATCTCCTGGTCCAAAATCTGTAGCAGAACCTTTCTCTTCCCAGTTATGTGCTACCGTATAATGGTGATATGAAAGGCCTTGAATAAGGTTTTTATTACCTTCCGTCTTTTCCATAAGGGTCTCGGTCCATTCGTAATCATCGTTGCCGCCTCCGCCGGCTATTCTGTAAGGAACCCAGCAAAAGGTGGAAAAACGCTTAAAAAGATCTGCATAATAATCTGCGGTCATATTACCGCCGCACCCCCAGTTTTCGTTGCCAATTCCCCAGTATTTTACATCCCAGGGATCTTCCCTGCCATTCTTGCGACGAAGATCTGCCATGGGAGTGTTTTCATCTGATCTAACATATTCTACCCAGCCTTTAGCTTCTTCAGGTGTGCCGCTTCCAACATTTACTGCTAAATATGGCTCTGTCTCTAATAATTCACATAAATCGAGAAATTCATGAGTGCCAAAACTGTTATCTTCAATTACTCCTCCCCAGAAAATATTTTTTATTGTAGGTCTGTCTTCTTTTGGGCCAATTCCATCCATCCAATGATAAATGTCTGCATAGCATCCACCTGGCCATCTCAGAACCGGAATTTCAAGTTCTTTCAGTGCTTCAACCACATCTTTCCTGTATCCATTAATATTTGGGGTAGAAGAACCTTCTCCCACCCAGATACCATCATAAATACATCGACCCAGATGCTCCGCAAAATGGCCGTATATATTTTTATTGATCGTGTATTCTCCTGAGTCGGCCTGGATGGTAATTCTGTTTACTGTTTCTTGCGTATGGACAACATTGCAGAATAAAACAAGCAGTAAAATTATGAGTAAAGCAGTTCTTTGATTGTTCATAATTCGCTCTTTTAGAATGAGTATTTTTGTGGTCTGATCTGCATACAAGATATGAAATAATCTGTTTGTTTCTTATAGTTAGGAAGAATTTGCGCTATCTTTGTATAAAGCCTCATTGCGTTTAATCTAACTGACTCATAATATGAATATCAGACTTTTCGCTGCAGCATATTTCCCCCTGGCTTTTCTGTCGGTCTCGGGACAAGAAAACTTTTATGCCTACCATGGCAAAGTGCCACATACCTCCACCGACTATTCCGTGAAATATGCCGATCTGATCATCGTCCTGGACGGGGACCGGCAATTGGAATTCACGCGGCGAACGCAATACCTGCCCAGATGGGTATGTCCGGGCGGATCTTTCCTGCTGGATGAATTTTTTCCGGACAGGGAAAGCGATCCCAGCCTGGAGTATAATTATGTGCGCCTGATGGAAGAATCACCGGACCGCATCGTATTGACCACCATGATGTTCGCTATGGTAAATTCTTCGAAGTCACGCGGATAGGGTTCGAAAGAAATGATCCGGCTGCTGCCATCCATTTTTATGAATGTAAGAGCTTCAAGTTCGATATCATCTCCTGACAGGTGCCATCCCCTTAAATTGTTCATCATAGACCGTCAGGATTTGTCCGGCCAGTCCTGTATAGATCCTTACGTGCCGGGTTTACATACCGATCTTGTGTATATGGCGTAGCGAGCTTTTGCTCTCTATGAACACATACACTTCGTTGACATTTCGTTTTCTTTATTCTCCGATTCGGTATGTTTTTTTATCTCCTCCAACACCTTTTATTGTAAGTGATTCCCATTGTTTAGGAAGAAATGGATTCTTTTGAATTATTCCTTCTTCTGTAATTTCCAATCCTCCAAAACCAAACAATACTGTTTGTAACAG
>JAOZLK010000334.1 GCA_029934875.1 Bacteroidales bacterium
ATTTCCAAATCTGTGAACAGAGATATACTCCTTCTTCATATTGTTCAGGACACGAAGGATATTGTGGGCAAGAAGAGTAAGCTGGAAGCAGAGGCTGAGAAACTGGGAAAAGAGTTTGGGATTAAGCCCCACGCCGGTGTGGTTGAAGGGAGTATCTTTCATGCCATTGGAAATACTGCCAAGGACCTTAAAGCTGAAATGATCATTATGGGTACCCATGGGATGCAGGGCGCGCAAAAACTATTTGGGAGTAAAGCTCTGAAAGTGGTTGTCTCTTCACGAATTCCCTTTGTAATTGTTCAGGACAAGCCCCTTAAGGATAAAATTGAAACCATTCTTTTACCCATCGATTTTAAAACTGAGAATAAGGAGAAGGCCAATTGGATTTACTACCTGGCAAGGAATTTTGGGGCCAAGTTTGTGATCCTTAAGTCTAAATCCAGGGACAAGGGTTTCCGTAAGAAGACCCTGTCGAACATCAGATACATTGAATCATTTTTGAAGGGTCATGATGTGGCCTATGAGATTGTTACCACGGAGGGCACAGAGCCTTTCAAAAAAGAAATAGTCTCTTATGCTAAAAGTCATAATGCAGATCTGATCCTTGTGATGGCAACCCGTGATATCGGGTGGGTCGACTACATGCTCGGTGCTCCTGAGCAATACCTAATTGCCAATCCTGAGGGCTTGCCTGTAATGTGTATGAATCCGAAGCCAGCAAAAGTTGCGGGTGGATTCAGGGCGGCAGGTGGAGCATAAATAGCGCTTTTTTTGTAATTTCAAGGCCATTTTTAATGGCCTTTTTTTTTGAATATGGAAATCGTATTTGCAACAAATAACCTGCACAAGCTTGAAGAGGTCAGTAAGATGCTCTTGGGCAAATTTAGAATCCTGGGTCTTAAGGAGCTGGGTATTTCTGAAGAGATACCAGAGGATCATGATACCCTGGAAGAGAATGCATCTCAAAAGGCATGGTATATATACCGGAAAACCGGCCGATCATGTTTCGCCGATGATACTGGCCTGGAAGTGGATTCGCTGGGTGGCGCTCCGGGGGTCTATTCTGCCAGGTATTCCCGCATGGGCAAAATACTTTTTCCTGAATTAAGCCCGGCTGAGGGGAACATTAAAAAGCTGCTTCTTGAGATGAAGGGAGCGGACAACAGGCGTGCCAGATTCCGGACAGTTATTTCCCTGATCCTGGAAGGGGTTGAACATCGCTTTGTGGGCATTTGTGAAGGGCAGATAAGTGAAGAGCCTGCCGGTTCCGAAGGATTCGGTTATGACCCGGTTTTTATTCCGGATTCATACTCGCTTTCCTTTGCTGAGATGGATCTGGCAGAAAAAAACAGGATCAGTCACCGGGCAAAAGCTGTTCAGGCACTTGTGCAATTTTTGAACAGGATGTAATATGTTCGCGGAATTTCCGTATTTATAGAAAGTATGTATGTATGAGAAAGCCTCTCAGCCTTCTGATTTTATGCCTGACAATTTCCTTTTCAGCTTCATTGAAGGGCCAGACCAAACTGGGTCAGTGGAGAACGCACCTTCCTTATAATTACTGTAACCTGGCTGAAGCGACCAATGACCGGGTTTTTGCTTCTTCCACCGGGGGACTTTTTTCCTATAACCTGCTTGACAATTCGGTGGAGTTGCTTTCAAAGATCGATGGGCTTTCTGATAATGGTGTTTCAAGCATGCGGTGGAGCGATGATCTTCAGACCCTGATCCTTGCTTATCAGAGTTCAAATATTGATATCATAAGGGATGGTTTGATTGTGAATTTGCCTGATATTATGAATAAGCAGATTGCAGGTGATAAATCCATCTATGATATTTACTATTACGGCACTGATGCTTTTCTTTCGACGGGTTTCGGCATTGTGGTGATTAACCTTGAAAAGGATGAGATTCGGGATACTTATTTCATCGGCGACAATGGAGATGCATTGAAGGTGAACCAGGTTACAGTGGATGACACCTATATCTACGCTGCTACCGACCAGGGGGTGAGGAGGGGGGAAATAGATGATCCTTTTCTGATTGACTTTAATTCATGGGAAATTCTTACAGATATTCCTAATTCAGGGGGTGCTTTCTCCTGTATAGCCACCCTGGCAGAGGCCTTATTTACTTCCTATCAGGATCCCTCCGGCACCCAGGATGTGGTCTATTTCAACAGCGGAACAGGGTGGGAAAGTTATTCCTACTTCAGTGGAAAAAAATGCATGGAAATACTTAACCAGGGTGATGTTCTAAGCCTGGTGGATGAGTCACGTGTGAACCTTATTAGCAGTGATTACCTGGTTGTTCGGCAGCTGGATATCAAATCTCCCCGCTCAGCTTCACTGGACAGTGAGGGGAATATCTGGGCTGCTGATTATGGGCACGGACTGGTCACTAAAGTGGATGGAGTACTCGTGGAGATTATTCCCAATGGCCCTTTCTCAACCAGCGTATTTTCAATGGCTTCATCGGGAAATATACTTTATGCCAGCCAGGGGGGTGTCACCGGATCCTGGAACAATCAGTTCAATTATGCGACCCTGGAAATATTCAAGGAGAATACCTGGGACTATATTCAAAATAAAAGTAGTCGCGACCTGCTTGCCATTGCCATAGATCCGGCCGATCCGCAGCATGTTTTCGCTGGCTCCTGGGGATATGGGGTTCATGAGTATCGTGATAGTGTGGAAATTGCTGTTCACGACGCATCAAACAGCTCCCTGCAAAGTATCATACCAGGTGGAGATTTTGTCAGGATTGGGGGCCTGGTCTTTGATCTGACCGGGAACCTGTGGATCACCAACTCCAATGTCGCAGAGCCCATATCGGTCATGAAAAGTGATGGTACCTGGAAGAGTTTTGAAGCTGATAATATTCTCACCGATTTCAACGCGCTAGGAGATATCATTGTGACCAGGACAAATGATAAATGGGGTATTATTCCCAAGTCAAACGGACTCTTTGCCATGAGGGATGAGGGCACCATCGATGACATCTCTGATGACATTTATGAACGTGTAAGTATTGTTGACAAATATGGGAAGGTGATTACCAATGATGTCCGGTCACTGGCAGAGGATCAGAACGGAAACCTGTGGCTGGGAACCAACCAGGGCATTCTTGTGATATACAGCCCCTATCGTCTCTTTACAGATGGATCCGTTTATGCCCAGCCCATTATCGTTCCACGCGATGAAGCCCCCGGGGAGGATGGGACCATTCCTGGCGATGTGCTCCTTGGTGAGCAGGTGGTTACTGCCATTGAGGTAGACGGTGCAAACAGGAAATGGCTGGGAACCTCTGCCGGCGGTGCCTACCTGGTATCTGAGGATGGTCTTGAACAGGTACTTCAGTTCAACGAATTAAACAGCCCCTTACTGTCGGATAACATTATCGACATTTGTGTGGACGGTGTATCGGGAGAGGTATTTTTTGGTACCGATAAAGGAATCATTTCTTACACCGGTGATGCAATGGAAGGCAACTCGGCTTACAGCAAGGTTGTTGTTTACCCCAATCCTGTGAGGGAAACCTATACGGGCCCTATTGCCATCAAAGGTCTGATGACCGAAACCAGTGTAAAAATCCAGGATATGGGTGGCAACCTGGTGTTTGAAACAGAGTCCCTCGGTGGACAGGCTACCTGGGATGGAAGAAATTTCAGGGGAGAACGGGTGGCGACAGGGGTTTATTTGATCTTTCTAGCCAGCTCTGACGGCAGCATGACCCATGTGGCTAAACTTCTTTTCATTCATTAGCATGATCCGGAAAACCAGGGGCATTGTTCTGCATACCACCCGGTACGGCGAATCGAGCCTGGTGGTGCATTGTTACACGGAGCAGTTTGGAAGGCAGACTTATATGGCGAAAGGGGTTCGGAAGTCGCGCCGGAACAATCGCTCCAACCTTTTTCAATCACTTTTTATCCTGGACTTTGAGATTTATTACAAAGAAACCAGGGGCATGCACCTTGTGAAGGAGGTCTCCAGGGCCATCCCCATCAACTCCATCCCCTTCGACATTACCAAAAGTACACAGGCGATTTTCATGGCCGAGGTGCTTTACAGAGTGGTCAGGGAGGAGGAGCCAAACCCCATGCTTGCCCAATTTTTGATTTCCACCATTTCTTACCTCGATGCCCTGGAAGATCCCATAACAGATTTCCATATCATTTTTTTATTTCAACTTTCCCGCCATCTTGGTTTTTTTCCAAAAAATAATTTTGATGAATCCAATCGCTACTTTGATCTCTTGAGTGGCCGCTTTAAGCCTGCTTTTGTCGATTCGGAAAAGCAATTGGATGAGGAGTTAAGTTCTTTGTGGGCCAGCTATTTAGCCAGTGATTACAGGGGGGGGCATGCTTTGAAATTTAACAGTGTTCAGCGAAAAATGATCCTGGATCAGCTCTTGAGGTACTACCGGAATCATGTGGAGGGACTTGGGGAGATCCGCTCACTGGATGTACTTCATGACTTTTTCCACAATTTGTAAATCCAAATTCCCGTTTAAAATAGCTAGATTCGGGTAACATACACCATATATATGCGTATAAGCAACGAAACTCACGGGAATTGAGTCTAAGAAGCTGAATGTAATATTTACCCGATCCGGGTACCATGTGGTGTCTGGATAAAATTTTTTATAAGAGGTGGTTAGCACCAAAACAGGGATTCAAAATACTAACCTTCTAACTCTGTCAGTCACCCCTGGCCCGGGAAAGGTACACCCTGTTTCCAGTTCCACCTTCGAAAGATTTTTCAAATCATTGCTACCTGTCAGACCTTTACTGCTTGGACTCCTGCTCTCCCTTTTAATCCTTCCGGGTTTGAGTGCACAGTGGCTCACAGGATTTGGATTCCGAAAAGAGATCACAATTCCGCCCACCAGCATTTCCGGATTTGGCACACATACCAATTTCCCTGTACTGATCGATATTACCCACGATGATCTTCGATCTGTCTCGAACGGGGGACTGGTAGTGAGCGAGCTTGGTTGGGACATTGTTTTCTCAGATGCTGATGGCTCTACGCAGCTGAATCATGAAACTGAGTCTTATGACCCAAGCTCTGGTCGGATTGTAGCGTGGGTCCAGGTTCCAAGCCTGGATGGTGTAGCTGGCAACGATATTTATGTCTACTTCACCAATCCAAGCCCGGTAGACCAATCCACTCCTGACACCTGGGATCCCAATGCCTATGTCGCTGTTTATCACCTGGAGGAAAGTGGACCCTTCCCAGATGCAACCGGACTTAATCCGGATGCCACAAACTCAGGTTCATTCGATTTAAATGCACTTATTGAAGATGGGCAGAATTTTCGAGTATCTGATACTGACGATGCTGTCGAAATGGGGGCTCTGGATATACCTACCAATGCCCTGACCATTTCAGCATGGATACGACCCTCGTCTTTAACGGTTGCTGATGCACGGATTATCTCAAAAGCGAACGGGACTGGTCCAAACGATCATTGGTGGATGTTGAGTGCCAACAATTTCGAT
>JAOZLK010000025.1 GCA_029934875.1 Bacteroidales bacterium
TACCCAGCAGCAGGTTTTCCCCTATGAAAAGATGAAAACATCCATCATAAATCTCCTGCCCCAGGATGAGATTAAAAAGCGTGGGGTAAGACTGCTTGGCGCAACAATGTCAAACTTCCATATCAAAGGACAGAAGTCATCTGGACAAATGAAGATAGAGTTTTAATTGCCTTTTCAGCTTTTCGAATTTGCTAATAGAAGGAAACTTCTTAATAATGCTGATATTGTCAGACCTAATCTGCCCCATCATGGATATACTGTCTATTCCTTTTCATCGCCTCAGCTGTTTTCGACTGGCTGATTAGCATCATAACAACATGACACCATGATCAGGCTTCATGCATCACCTCTTCAGGGCTTTACTGATTTTCGTTTTCGCAATGCTTTCCAGAAATACTTTGGGGGAATCGACCAATATATTGCCCCATATATACGGGTGAATGGAAAAATGGAGATCAAAGCTGCCAATGAGCGTGATATTTCTCCGGCAAATAATCAGTCCCTTGATCTTATTCCACAGATTATTAGCAAAGATGCCAATGAGTTTTTGTTTGTGGCAAACCATGTTCAAAAACTTGGTTATGAAGAACTGAATTGGAATCTGGGATGTCCATATCCCATGGTTGCTAAGCGTGGCATGGGCTCAGGATTGTTGAGTATGCCTGAAAAGATTGATGAAATTCTATCCAGAATAAGTGCTGAATCGGACATTCGGGTGTCGGTGAAGATGCGATTGGGATACGAAAGCCCGCAGGAGATATTTCAGGTATTGCCAGTGCTGGAGAAATACCAACTTGAAAATATTGCAATCCACCCCCGAATAGGGAAGCAGCTATATAAGGGAGAAGTAGATTTAAAAACCTTTGAAAACTGTATCGGGCAAAGCAGGCATACCATTTTTTATAATGGCGATATTACTTCAGTCCAACGCTTTCGGGAAATATATGATCAATTTCCTGGCATCAAGCATTGGATGATTGGGCGGGGACTGATTGCCGACCCTTTTTTACCTGCCATGATAAAAGCTGATTGTCCTAGCTACCCGGAAAATCGCCAAGAAGTATTCAAGGCTTTTCACGACACTCTATTTTCTTCATACGAAGAAGCTTTATCGGGTCCCAAACATCTTCTGATGAAAATGTATTACTTCTGGGAGTACTTTATTCACTCTTTTCCAAATTCGGGGAAAAGTCTTAAGAAAATTAAGAAAGCTCAAAATATAAATGCATACAGGGAAGCGACTAAGCAAATATTATAATCTTTGGTAGTTCTTACCATAAGCTCATGCGACAATCGACAGCCTGTCGGCCCGACTATCCTACAAGAATCTGAACACCTGGATAAATAAATTGAAGGACTGCCGATCTAATAGCGGGCCCGAAAGATTCTTATTTTCATTTTCTTGAACTAGATTAAGATTTATTATTTAGAATCATTCTATCTTTGCATTGAAAGCTGTTTCATGAAAGGTAGCTAATATGGAAATAGGAATAGATAGTTTTGCAGGTGCACCCATCAGTAATGACAGGGACAGAAACCTTGACAACGCAGTGGCTCTGGCTGAGTTACTGGAAAGAATTGAATTGGCCGATAGTTCTGGTCTTGATTCATTTGGCATAGGTGAGCACTACCGCAAGGAATTTCTGGATTCTGCCCCCATTGTAATTCTTGCGGCAGCAGCTGCACGTACAACACGAATCAGGCTAAGTAGCGCAGTTACCGTATTAAGTGCTGCAGATCCGGTCAGGGCATTTCAAAACTTTGCTACACTCGACTTAATCTCAATGGGACGTAGCGAAATGGTTGTAGGACGTGGTTCCTTTACGGACTCGTTTCCGCTGTTCGGACTGAAACTCAATGATTATGACGAGTTGTTTTCTGAGAAGCTGGACTTGCTGCTAAGCTTACGTAAGCATGAAGTGGTCAACTGGTCAGGAAAGTTTCGTCCCGCGCTCAAGGAGCAGGCCATATTCCCCAGGCCCCTGCAAAAAACGCTTCCTGTCTGGCTTGGTGTGGGTGGAACGCCAGCTTCATTTAAGCGTGCAGGAAAACTGGGGCTACCCCTCATGTTGGCAGTAATTGGTGGTAACACCCACCGATTCCGGCCCCTTGTGGACATGTACCGGCAGGCAGGGCTTGAGGCCGGCCACTCTCCGGAAGACCTGAAGGTAGGCCTCCATTCCCTCGGATATGTGGCCCCCGAAAGCAAGGAGGCTCTTGATGCCTATTACCCGGGTTACGCCGAAACCTTTACACGAATTGGTAAAGAGCGAGGCTGGCCACCTGTGACCCGATCTCACTTCGATTCCCAGGCAGGCCCATTGGGAGCCCTGGTGCTTGGCAGTCCAATAGAGGTGGCAGATAAAATACTTCGGCACAGCGAAGCATTGGGTGGTATTTCAAGGTTTACTTTTCAGATGGATAATGCAGGCCTGACCCACGCTCAGCTCATGCAATCAATTGATCTAATTGGTACGCAGGTCATGCCACTCATTCACGACTAAGCAGTACCCTCTATTGTTTTTATACTTCCATCTTCGTTATATTCAAGCTCAATCACCTTCAGGCTTCTTAACCAGGTTCTGCCACCTGAAGGCACACTGTCGTGATGGAAAAGATACCATTTCCCCTTATACTCACAGATGGAGTGGTGGGTGGTCCAACCAAGCACAGGAGTTAAAATCACACCCTGGTAAGTAAAGGGCCCATAAGGGTTGTCGCCGGTAGCATAACAGAGCAAATGGGTATTCCCGGTAGAATACGAAAAATAATACTTTCCCTTATACTTGTGCATCCAGGAGGCTTCGAAAAATCTGCGCTCATGATCCCCGGCAGAAAGGGGCTTCCCATCTTCATCCAGTATAAGCACATCCCTGGGCTCTTCGGAAAACCCTAGCATATCATCATTAAGCAAAGCTACCTTTGCACAAAGTGCAGAATCTTGATCATCAGGCTCTTCTCCACATTCCTGTGCCCTGTTGGTCCTGTATCGCTGCAACTGTCCTCCCCAGAGACCCCCGAAATACATGTATTGCTTTCCATCTTCATCTTCAAATACAGCCGGATCGATGCTGTAGCTTCCGATGATGGGATGATCCTGTGGGACAAAAGGACCCTCGGGTCTGTCACTGATGGCAACTCCGATTCTGAATATATCGGTCTTGTCCTTGGCGGGAAAATAGAGGTAGTACTTCCCGTTTTTGAATGCTGCGTCGGTATCCCACATTTGCCGACCTGCCCAGGGGACATCCTTAATGTCCAGAGACACACCATGGTCAGTGACCTCTCCATCCACAGAATCCATCGACAGGACATGATAATCCTTCATGTCAAAATGATCACCATTATCGTTTTCCGGTATTCCCGATTCTATGTCATGGGATGGATAGATGTAAAGTCGCCCCTTAAAAACGTGTGCAGCCGCATCGGCCGTGTAAATATGATCTACCAGGTACCTAGCTTTCTTCATTGTTTGCGGCTTTTATGATCGACCCAACTACCGGTTTCGGCATATACTCCCTGTCAAAAAGTAGTGGGTAATTGGTCCTTCCCCTTACGGGCCAGTCGTTTTTCCATGAGTGCAGGTCAGTAAGACCCCAGGTAGTAACACGCTTAATCTTGTCGGAGTGCTTGAGGAAAATTTCAAGTAAATCCAGGTACTTATCGTGCAGGGCCACACTGACAGAATCGGGAAGCCCCTCAGTATAGGGATTCAAAGATTGCTTGTATTCAAAACTTGCGCTTACTTCGGCGCCGACACTCGGATCGGGATTTGGTAAAACCGTAACATCCAGTTCTGTAATATGGACATCCGCCCCGGCCTCTGCATAGGCAATGATACTCTTTTCCAGTTGCGCCCTGGAGGGGTAATCCAATCCGAAGTGGGCCTGCATACCAACACCATCAATCCTTACTCCTTTCGATCTGAGATCGGTAACAAGTTCTATCGCAGCTTCCCTTCTCCCCTTATGGTACATCGAGTAGTCGTTATAAAGTAATTCCGCATCCGGATCCGCCTCGTTGGCAAATTTGAAGGCAAGTTCCATATATTCTTCACCAATGATCTGGTAGAATTTAGTCTTACGCCAGGAACCATCATTTTCAAAGGCTTCATTCACCACATCCCAGCAGTCGACTTTACCATTGTAGCGCCCAACCACAGTGCTAATGTGAGTTTTCATTCTCTCAATCAGAACTTCCCTGCTCACATCATTCCCCTCATCATCTACGAAGAACCAGCGAGGGGCCTGTGAATGCCAGATAAGGCAGTGCCCTACGGTGTAAAGATCATTCTGGCTTGCAAATTCAATAAATTTATCCGCCAAAGCGAATTCAAATTCCCCCTCCTTTGGCTGGATGAGTCCGCTTTTCATACAGTTCTCAGCCACAACAGAATTAAACTGTTTGCGAATAAGGTCTAATGATGCCGTGTCACTGCCATCAATCTGGGCCTCATTCATGGCAGTTCCAATAAGGAATTTCCCCTCGAGGGCGTCCTTCAATCCTTCTTCGGAAGTATCCGGAGTAGTACAAGCAGCGCTTAAAACTAAGGTTGCAATAAAAAGCCAGCTTCTAAAATTTGTTGGGTTCATCATGATATTTTTTTGTTATGATTATCTGTTCGTATCAGTTTTTCTTCTTTCACTCAGTTCTTTTTCTAACTGAACTTCTGTCTTCTTATCAATTGTATAGAAGAAAAGGCAGCTAAAACCAATCATGAAGGTTACGGTTGGGAATACACTCATCATTAATTTGATCCCATTGAGCACCTCGGGTGTCTGAACTGCAGCACTTTCTTCATATCCAAATCCACCCAGGAGGCCGGCCACCAGGGCTCCTCCTATACTCAGACCGGCCTTCAGTCCGAAGATCATGGCGGAAAAAATGATGGCTGTTGCCCGCCGGTTATTTTTCCATTCCGAATAGTCTGCAACATCGGCAATCATGGCCCATAAAAGCGGGATGGTCAGGCCATAAAAGAAGCCATGCAGTACCTGGGTGAAAAATACAAGGGCGATGGATTCAGGCTTATAAAATACAAAGACCAGAAGACAAAGAGCGGAAAGGAAGAGACCTGCTCCGAATACATCTCTTTTTCCAAACCTGTCGGCCAGCTTTTTCGAAAACATAATGCCCACGATCATAAATATGATTCCTCCGGCATTGAATAAACTGAAACCGGAAGTGGGTGCATCTTCGGGCCACTGGAATCCATGCATGCCCATTCTTGTAAACATATTATTCAGGCCATCAATAAAACCATTGAATCCGATATCGTTCAGAAAGGCCACAAGGTGTGCTTCGCTTAAGTAGTTTTCAAAGTAATATACATAGGTCCCCCCTTTGAGCGCAAGCGTAATAAATATAACGATGGTAAGGACCAGCATGGCAATCCATGGCTTGTTCCTGACAAGGTCCCCCAGGTCCTCCCTGATACTTGATTTTTGCTCAGGTTTGGGGATAACCCGCTCCCGTGTAGTAAGAAAAGTGATGATGAAAAACACAACCCCTACCCCGGCAAATATGGCCATTGTTGTTTCGAAACCTTTGGTTTGATCTCCATCTCCAAGGATGAGGACAAGTGGCAATAAAAGCACCTGCACAATAAATTGCGCAACCATCACTGCCACAAAACGATAAGAAGAAATACTGTTTCGTTCTGCAATATTTCCAGTCAGTACGCCACTCAGGGAGGCATAGGGTAAATTATTGGCAGAATAAACAAGTACAAGGAGAAAATAGGTAATCAGTGCATAAGCGATTTTTCCCTTTTCACCGAAATCAGGTGTACTGAATGCCAGGATGGCCATTATACCAAAGGGTAATGCTGTCCAGAGAATCCAGGGACGGAATTTCCCCCAGCGGGTGCTGGTCCGATCGGCAATCACTCCCATAATGGGATTGAAGAACGCCCCGGCCATACCCCCGGCGAAAATGATCCCTGAGGCTGCTGCAGGTGGTATTTTGTATACATCTGTGTAAAAGAATGCCAGGAAGGTCATTAAGGTCTGGAAAATAAGATTGGCGGATAAATCACCAAGGCTATACCCGATCTTTTCCCTTACTGATAGTTTAACGTTAGAGTCTGTCATTAGTCATTGCTTGTGAATAGTATGAAAACAAATCTAATACTTATTCCTAAATCCACTTTCCCGCGAGGCAGAAACTGGTTAAAAATGAAGAAAAGCTTAACTTCGCGCTCAATGCACCCTTTTGTAAGAACCCGACATATTCTTATTGTACTAATAATTGGACTACCTGTCTTATTATCAGCACAGGTTGATTTTACTTCTTCCAATATCCCCATCGTTGTTATTAATACCGACTCCATGGAGATCGTTGATGAATATCGCATTGTGGGCCAAATGGGGATCATCAATAATGGAGGAGGGATGAGGAATTACATTACCGATCCTTTTAATGATTACTCAGGTAAAATAAATATCGAAATCAGAGGTTCTACATCTCAATCCTTTCCCAAAAAATCATATGGATTCGAAACACAGGATGACAGTGGTGAGAATAGGAATGTTTCACTGATCAACCTGCCCGAGGAGAATGACTGGGTTCTTTATGCTCCCTACTCAGATAAAACTCTGTTAAGAAATATTCTATCATTCAGGCTTTCCCGGGAATTGGGACAATATGCGCCCAGAACAAAGTTGTGTGAATTAATACTGAATGGCGAATATCAGGGAGTCTATGTACTGATTGAAAAAATCAAAAGAGACCAGAACAGGGTAAATATTGCCAGGCTGAATCCGGAAGATATCAGTGGGGATGATTTAAGTGGGGGCTACATTATAAAAATTGACAAGCCAACAGGTAATTCCGGACCCACCTGGCGATCGGAATTAGGGGGCATATACTTTCAATATGAATACCCCAAATACGATGAGATCGTACCCGAACAGAAAACTTATATCAAGAATTATCTGGATGATTTTGAACAGGCTTTGCTGGCCGACGATTATGCAGATCCGGACATCGGCTATCGAAAATACATGGATGAGAATTCCTTTGTCGATTTCTTCATTATTAATGAACTCACGAAGAATGTGGATGGATATATGCTAAGTACTTTCTTTTATAAAGATAAAGAGAGCAATGGCGGGAAGCTTAACATGGGGCCTATCTGGGACTTCAACCTGGCGTTTGGAAATGCAGATTATCGGGAGGGTAATTATACTAATGGATTTCAGCTTAGCATTAATGACGTTCCATGGTGGTGGGATAGAATTTTGCAGGATACAACATTTACGGATCATATTCAGGAAAAGTGGTGTAATATCAGGGAAACGCAGTATAGTGATGGGGCAATCATTTCAATTATAGATTCTTTATCATTGCTTCTGGAGGAGGCCCAGGAGAGGAATTTTGCAAAATGGGATATCCTGGGAAGAAAGATATGGCCAAACTATTATGTTGGGCAATCTTTTGAGGATGAGGTGGGTTTCCTTAAAAACTGGACCTCAAAAAGACTTAAATGGCTCGACGACAGTCAGTATTGCACCAATGAAAGGAATGAAATCCCTCCGGACCTTGAGACGAAAGTTTATCCGAATCCATTCAGCTCTTTCTTTTATTATGATTTTGCCTTGAACAAACCCGGCAATATCTCACTGACGCTTTATGATCTTAAGGGGGCCCAGGTTTCCACTATTGTTGATGAGGTCTACTATTCAGCTGGCTCTTACTCCATCAATTGGCAAAGCCCGGAAATCCCCGCTTCAATTTACGTTCTTATTTTGAGAATTGACGGTGAAATCGTTTCAGTACAGAAACTTGTGAAGCTGTAAAATCCTGCTCTTACAACTTATAGGTATAGTTTATCTTGAACATGTAGATCATTGCAGGCTGGGACGAAGACAACTCCCGGTTAAATCCCCAGGCCACATTAAATTCACCAATCCTGCCTGGTTCATAACGTATCCCTGCAAGGATCCTGTAGTACCCGAATTGAGGCTTGGTATAGGGGGTGAATATCTGAAAAAGCTCACCCGACACGTAGGGTTCTATGTTTTTCAGATTATTAAGTCTAATGGTGACACGATTGCGCAATTGCTTTATATAGGGAGCGCTCAGGTCAAAAATCGCGAAATCCTCCACTTCTTTCTGGTACCTTAAGCGGTAATAGATGTTGATATAGTTGAGCCTGCCTTTATACCTCAGATCAAAGTTGTAACGCGATAAACCTTGATATGTACTGTCCTGTTTTTTATCCCAGGTATATCTGAAACCTCCCCCCAGCGCAAAATTCTTAGAGATCCTGTAGCGCAAACCAACTTCTGTAAAGGTGTTATTGATCTTGGATATGTTTTGTTTGAACCTGATTTCCTGCTCCAGGCTGACTTTCCAATCCTTTGCAAAAGTTTTTTCAATCTTAGCACCGGTCCACAGGCGAAGATCTTTGATCACCTTTGTTTCCTGGGCATTCACGATTGTGATAGCCGCAAGCAAGAATGATATGAGTAAAAATCTATTCAAGAATCTTCAATTGAGGATACATGGGATTTCCTTTTGACACCCAAACATTGTTAAACTCCATATGCATGGTATCCGCGACCCAGTCTTCCCTGTCCATATTCCAAACATCGGCATAAGAATTCTCAAGACTTTCAGAGTTTGAAACCGACACATAGCCACCATGGGGATATTCATAGTTATCTCCATATCTGATACCGACACCATTTCTCAAAAAACTGCAGGAATCCACATCTACAAGGTGAGCGCTGCTGCTGTAACCCAGCTCCAGGCCCTGGCCACAATCTGTAAAAATGCAGGAGGTGAAATACTGGTTCTTTCCCGCACTTGAGCCACCCGAGAGGGCAGCCCCTTCATGGAAAATAGCTTCAAACCTGGTATTGCTCACCCTGACTACTCCATCACTGGTCCCTCCGCCACTGTCCAGACCATCATCCTTGGCATACATAAAAACCGAAGAGCTGATATTGGCTAAACATCCGATGAGATAGAGGCCATCATTATCATTATCCCTGTAATCCCTCGAATCGTCAGGGAAGTCTGTAAAAACCGAATGAGAGATAGACACCTTTGAATCGTTGAGTTGCCCTCCGGTTTTGGCACGTTGAACCAGACACGACTCCATCACAACAGAGGCTGATTCGGTATAGGAAATTTGCCCCACATGATCGATCATATAGCAATGGTCAAGAGATAAGGCTCCATTTTCACTATAGAAGAGTGCCTGGCGGTGCGCATGTCCCCAATCGTACTCACTACCACTATGGTAACCACTTCTGCCAAAGATGGTATGTGAGGCCTCCACAAGATTCCCTGCACTGGTTCCGATCACTCCCCCCCAGTAGGCCTCATGGTTTGTACAGGTAAAGGTAACTGGAAATGCTTCCGAACCCTTCAGTGCCAGGGTGCCATCATTGTATATATTCACAGCAGGATCAATGCTGATAAAACTACCTGCATCTATGGTGAGACTTGTGCCTGGAGGAATGGTGAGGTCACCGCTAATATGTATATAGCTCCCTGAGGGAAAATACATGCTCATTGACAGCACACCACTCAGGGTTATGGGGGGACCTTCAAACTTACCTGTCTGGATCGGGAATGTTCTGTGGTTGATTACAAGTTGCTCAGATGCCTGGTCTCCGGAGGGAACCCAGATGGAACCGACCCCCCTTTTTATCAGGAAGGAGTTTGAGCCCACCATGCCTTCAAGGTTAACTGTAGATCGGGTCAACTGCCCATCAACTACAACAATCAGGGGAAAACTATATCCATCCGGGATGTCCCTGGGATAAATCAATTGCATCTCCTGCGATCCGATGGTTTCGGTTTCCACCCCCTTGGGTGTCCAGGGAGGAAGTCCCCATTCGGCCTGGCCACGTTCAGGATCCAGGACCACCATTCGGATCACATCAGGCGCATCGGCAGAAGAATTTTTCGAAAATATTTCGATACTGTAATAGCCTGCCGAACTAAAATCAATAATCCCGGGCGAAGAGTATTCTGTCTGATTGGCCAGGATCCGACTGATCACCTTGCCGGCAAAATACCTGCAATCGACTTTCATGCTTTCGGCGTACACTTCCATATCCACCAGGTCATCAAGCACCAGATCTGCCCCAGGAAGCGGATTCGGATCAATATATGGATCAACTTCCTTGTCGTTACAGGAAAAGAGTAACAAGCTTAATGCGAGAACCAGACTTTTGTTTACAAGGCATCTCATACCACTTATAATTTATCCTCGATTTGAAGCTGCCTCCTCATGGATTCAAGCCGCTCTTCCAATAATACTCGTTTTTCCTGCATATTACTTTGCCAGATTTCAAAACTGGTCGGGGTATGGTCGTAGTTGGACTGAAGAATCATCGCTTCATCATTGTAGAAGGGAGTGAGTTCATCCTCAAGCTGCTCAAATAAAGTCCCAAGAGCGTTTGCATCAAGGGTAAGCATCAGTTCAACAAGAGTCTCTTCAAAGCGGGCATATAAAAACGGATCCATGGCAATTGCATAGTCAAGGTCATCTTCAATGGAAAAGATCATCTTCTGACCGATTTCATCCAGGACATCCTGGTGGGAATCATACTTCCTTTCACCAAAAAGGGTGCCAGGGCCCCAGGATCGCCCTACCTCATGCGGATTTGTGCTGAAGATATCATCATAGTCCCATGGAATAATTTTATACCGGATCTGATTTTGCCGGATCATGGCGTAGAAATAGACTTCATCGGTATAATCCCCGTTCTGCAATAAGTAATCGAGGCCCATCTTCCTGAAATACTGGTTTATATCCAGACGGCTTTCCAGGGCTTCATAAAGCGCCTCCCCGTCTAATTCAGGCAAATGGGTATAAATATCCTTGTATCTGGACACATATTCTTCCTGGGGCCTAAAGAAAAGGGCTGGTTCATACTCTGCATCTTCTATGCCATGGTGATAGTCTCGACGCAAAATAAACTCGGACCCCTGCTCGTGAAAAAATTGTTCCGGATCCTCGACCAGGAAGTAAACACCCTGGGTATCACCATTAATTTTGAATTCCACAAATTTATAAAACAGGGGCATGACACCAGCCTGCTCCAGGATGCCAAAAGCAATTCTGTTGTTGATATAGGTATAGTCCATGGAAAGGGATATCAACTTAAACCTCGTCAGCTTTCTCATCTCACCACCCTCTTGCTCCCTGACAAAAATGGGTAAGTCTAATTGTACAGAGTAGCTTTTACGCCTGTAGTCCAGGGTAGTCCTTCCCCTGATACGCATCTCCTTAACTGCAAGCTCCCTATCATTGAACACAAGTGCCAGAACGGAATCCTGGATGGAGTAAGCCGTATCCCTGCTGGTGTAAATAAACTCCTGCGTCCCGGACGAAACAGATAATTCAAAGACTTCCCTGTCCGGAGCATCTGTTAGCTCAACCTCCTCATAGCAGGAGCTCATTAACAGAAGAATTCCAATGCTGATACAGGCCTTGTTCATGGCAATTTTCACGCCATAAAAGTAAGAAAAATTGTCATCGTTCAGGGATTCATATATTTGCAGTAAATTCTCATTCCATGAAAATTAAAACCTTCAAGCCAGGCGTCTTTGCCATCGCTTTAATGGGAGCCTCCCTGCTGTGTTCATGCAGCGGCCCGAAGCAAGACAGGGGCAATACAACAAAGCTCCCTGCAGAAAGGGAAATATCAAGATCCGAATACGCCAGCAAGTTGTATGGTTTCTGGCTGGGGCAGTGTATTGCAAACTGGACCGGGCTGATCACAGAGATGGACAAAATCGGGAACATAGGTGAAGTCAAAACCGGGGATTTCTATACCCGCGACGATTGGGGGAAAGCAGACCAGCCCAGCATATGGGCTGAAGGAATTCCAAGTGATCTGTCACCCACCATCGACTTTTTACTCATAGGCAAAGACAGCATCTGGGGTGCCGATGATGATACTGACATTGAATACATCTACCAGCACCTGCTCCATCAACACCAAACAAGCATTCTGACAGGTGAACAGATCAGGGACGGGTGGCTGCTGCATATGAAAACGGAAGAAGAGAACTACCTGTGGGTAGCAAACCAGAAGGCCTACGACCTCATGCTTGAAGGCTTTGTTCCCCCGGCAACAAGCGATCCGGAGCATACAAGTGACGACATCTATGACAATTACTACGAGATGATCGATGCTCAGCTAACTACCGAAATCTTCGGACTTTTCGCCCCTGCCCGACCAGATGTAGCCCTGAAGATGGCCCTGCTGCCCATTCAGACAACGGCAAGGGAAAATGCACAATGGATTTCTGAGTTCTATGTGATTATGTACTCCCTGGCATCCTGTGTGGATGACTCCCTCCCCATGAAGGAGCAGGTGATGTGGCTGGCCGAACAGGCCCGAAAAAGGCTGCCGGAACAATCCTATTCTGCTTCCATGTATGATTTCATAAAAGGAAGATATGAAGCCGGCGTCCCTTGGGAACAGGCACGCGACGAACTCTACCAGAGGTACCAGGTGGAGCAGGCCGATGGCTATGACATCACCTCGAAAAATATCTACTGCAATGGCTGTTTTGCTGCGGGAATTAATTTTGGCGCCAGTATTGTGAGTCTTTTGTACGGGGAGGGAGATCTGAAAGAGACCATCAAAATCGGGGTACTCTCCGGATGGGATTCTGATAATCCGACTGCCACATGGGGTGGCTTACTCGGATTTATGGAGGGGAAAGCCGGTGTTGAAGAGGCCTTTGGAAAGAATCTCTCTGATATCTTCCACATCCACCGAACCCGGGTTAATTTTCCCAATGATGGGATTGATAATTTCAATGATATGGCACAGAAGGGCCTGAAGATCATTGACCGGGTGGTAGAGGAGGAGATGGGCGGATGGATTGATTTGGAAAAAGACCGCTGGTATATCCCCGAAGTCGGGTTGAGCATTACTCCGGGCGTATAGGCTTTCACTGGAATTTAACATCCCATTTGTGATCCTTGGTGTGGCGGTGGCTCTGAACTATTGAGCCCGGGTCGCATCTTCCCAGTCGTCGGTGCGAAAAGAGGAAGCAGGTAAAAGCCTTGTATCAAAAAGCGTACCCTCGATCCAGTTGCTCCATGCATAACGTACAGCTACTGGCGAAGTTACCTCTTCACTTTTTACAGCTACTTTTTTACGGTCCGTAATTTTTGCGCTGGCGGGATAAAACACCCTGTCTTCCCCGGCTATCTCAAAGCCTGACAATTCTCCATAGGCAAATACTCCGCTTTCAGCATTTTTGAAGCTCAGTACAGCCTCGCCATCTTTAACTTCCAATGAATCATATACCGGTGACCTGCCATCCACCGCCTGGAAACCATAGGTCTGATTCAGCGCATTAAACAGGAGCCTGTCGGCCACTTCCTTCTTTTTGGGAGGATGAATGCACAACTGGTCGCCAATGTCCATGGTAATAGCGATCCCTGAATTGGGAATCAGATCTGCACACTGTAACTGGGCTTCGCGGATCAGCGCAGAATTCTCGGCACCGGAAAAAGCCTCTGTGTTATTGTACCAGTATGGGGCGATCTGTACAAAATAAAAGGGGAAGTCGCCAAGGCCCCAGCGAGTACGCCAGTCTTTTACCATGGCAGGGAACAGCTCCCTGTATTTTTCGGGTTCCATGCGATTTGATTCACCCTGGTACCACAAAGCACCTTGAATGGTATAGGGAATAAGCGGATGAATCATGGCGTTATAAAGGGCAGTGGGGATGTGATTTGTGCCCTCTGTAATATCCACATCCTCCAGGTCTACCTCCTGGTATGATGTGATCACTTCTTTGCTGATCCATGCCTGAACACTGCTGCCACCCCAGGAAGTGTGAATCATACCCACAGGAACATCCAGGATCTCCTGAAGCTCTTGACCGAAAAAGTAAGCTACAGCACTAAAACCTGCAACATTGTCCTGATTTGCAGCCTGCCAGGCTGCATACTTCTCCACATCCTCCAGTGCTGTTTTTGAACCCAGGCGATCGACCGTAAACAGGCGCAAATTTGGATTATCGGCCTTCATAATTGCCTCTGTAGCACCAAAAGTCGGCTGACCGTTATATCCATCTAAGGCTTGTTGCATATTGGATTGCCCCGAGCAGAGCCAGACCTCTCCAAAGAGAATGTTATCCAGGGAAATATCTGAAGCCTTACTTTTTATGCTTATCGACTGGGGATCCTTACTGTTTGTAGTTTTCACCTCAATGCTCCAGGATCCATCCTCGTCGGCACTGAACTTGAGAGGCTTATCCAGCCAGGATGCCTCAATGGTAATTTTCTCCTTTGCATCGGCCCAACCCCACAACACTATAGTAGTATTACGCTGCAGTACCATATTTGAGGACACAATGGCCGGGAGTTTTACCTCTGCTTTGATGGATTGACCGGCCAGCATCAGGCATGCCGCCAGTAAGGTGATAAGTTTGGTATGTTTCATTTTAATGGGCTTTGATTGCTTAAAGATATCAATTGCCGCTTATGATAAGCAACTTTCCTGACACAGGCTTTTCCTTTGATTCAATAATATAGAAATACATCCCGTCTCCAAGGGGTGATCCATCGTAATCTTCCAGGCTCCATGAAATCTCATAACTACCCGTGTTGAAGAAACCATCAACAGGCAGGGCTACAAGCTTTCCGGTACGGTCATATACCTTTACCAGCACTTCAGTTGGACTGCTGATTTCCATGGAGATGATCACATGATCAGAGGCAGGATTCGGATATATCCCATGGCCTTCTTCCATATACTCAGCCTGTATTGAAACTGATCCTGTCAGCACATTACGATTCAGTGGGCTGGGATTTGTTAGCTCAGCCCATGGTAAATCGCCGTCACTACTTCTACCAAAGGTGTGATATCGGGGAACCAGGTCATAAGTCACCGAGTCAATTAAGCTAATCCCATCATAAGAATATATTGCCACCTGTTCTCCGTAGCGACTTAACTTAAAATCGGTATGAAGCACTCCCTGTCCGACGGAATCGTCAGCCCAGATTAGCAGGAACTGGGAGGGTTCCAGGGTGGTTGAATCAGGATAATCCGAAGAAATTCTGAATGGCTTTTTATCTCCGATTGAATCGCTTATAAACAATCCTCCCATATCTATGGCCTCAGTGCCCCCGTTATAGAGCTCGATCCAATCGTCGTATTCTCCATAATTGTCAGCAATTACACCCATATTCATGGTCATGATTTCGTTCACGTACAAATGACTGAGATCCGGCATTAGATTGCTCAGTCCCGGTGTAGGAGGTAAATCTACCCATGGCCCCCGGTCATCCAGCCTTCCGCTTGAGAAGTTACTGTATTGCTTTTGGAAGGAAACACTATCGATTACCTGATGATAGTCATAGGCTGACAGGACCAGGTCCTCTCCTTCCCTGCTGAGCTTAAAGTTTGTGTGCAAGGGACCCTGAGCGGAATTACCATCTGTCCAGACAATCGCATAGCCCATTGCAGGCACAAGTGTTTTCTCAAAATCATTGCTGGGAAAACGGTAGCGATCGGGCTGTGACAGACTGTCGGAGAGATAGAGTCCTGCAAGATTTACCGGGAAAGGATTATCGTTATATATTTCAATCCAATCGTCAAATTCCCCAAATTCATCCATCAGCCTGTTTTCATTGTCGGACATGAACTCGTTTATTGTAAGCTTCGCGATGGTCTCAAGCTCATTCTTCTCTCCCGGTGTTGGGGGTACATGCATCCAGAAGCCCAGGTCGAGATTACTGAAGGAGAAATTATTGTGCTGTTTTGGGTAGCTCACCGAATCGATTAAGCGTCCATTGGTGCTGAAAAGACCCACCTCTTCCCCGCCCTCACTCAGCTTAAAAGCAACATGAAGAGCGCCCTGTTCAGTTGAATCATCAGCGAAGAGCACAAGATATTCACCAGGCATAATGGTGGTCAGTTCGGGATTTGCGCCAGGAATAAAATATTCCCCTACCTGCCCCAATGAATCGCTGAGCAGCATGCCGGCAATATCAATGGCAGTGTCGGAGCTGTTGAATAATTCAATCCAGTCACCGTACTCGCCATGCTCATCCTGGTACAAGTTGTGCTCTGAAGCCATTACTTCGTTAATCCTTATTCCATCGTAAGAAAAAGAATGATTAGCAGCCCGGGGAGTAGGCATTTGCCTGGCCCTGGCTTCGGCCCCATCCGAAATTCGCCCAAATGACAGATCCGGGTATTGCTGACCAAAACTCAATGAATCTAAGATGATTTCTGTAGTTGTAGAGCTCAAAATGACCTGCTCACCATTGGCGCTGAGCTTAAAAGGAGTGTGCAAAATTCCCTGCGCGGTGGAATCATCTGCCCAGATCAGCAGGTGCCCCTTCGGGGCTATGGTCGTTGAATCGGGGTATGCGCTTGAAATCCGGAACATGGACCTGTCTTCCATTTGATCAGACAGGAACAAGCCCGCCACATTCACCGGGAAATCGCTGTCATTATACAGTTCGACCCAGTCGTCATACTCTCCCTCACCGTCTTCTATGACTGCCCGGTTGGAGGCCATGAGCTCATTGATATACAATCCCTCAAAAGAGGGCTGAGCATTCGATGCACCGGGAGTTCCCAGTAAATAGGAAAAATACCCGGCCCCATCTCTGCTCCTGCCATAGGGGGCGTCAGCTATGAGGTCCGGGTAGCTGATGCTATCCATTAATTCTATTCCGTTGGGCTGTGAAAGAAGGATCTGTTCGCCGTTTCCGCTCAAAGAAAAGT
>JAOZLK010000335.1 GCA_029934875.1 Bacteroidales bacterium
GGTCTGTTTCGCTGGATTCGGGTCCTTTAAAGGTAAGTGTGACTTTGTGCCATTGCTTTAGCTCGCCGCTTATCTCTGTCTGGCCGGCCATCTTAGGCGATATAAGCAGGCATGTTGTCGCAAGAATCAAAGTGGCAATTCTGTTCGTCATTGTAAGCTGGGCTTTAGTTAAAATCTAGATTATGCAATATAACATCTAAATCATTTCAATAAAAGAGTATGGGTGATTACAGCCATTATTGGACTCTGGTCCTTACTGACCGCACTTACCGGATCAGTACCCAGTACCCAGAGTAATCTGAGAAAAATGTGTGTTTTTGAGCTATGATTCAACGAATCCTGGAAAATTAAATACGTGACGAACTCTTCAAAGGCAAGGCTATAATCCTCTTTGGCCCCCCTCAGGTTGGGAAAACCACCCTGGTTAAATCCATCACCAACTCCTCAGGACAGACAGTAAAATGGCTGAATGGAGATGAATCAGTAATATTGGACTGGCACTTAAACTATTGATCGATAATTATCCCCAAATTCAGGTGATCGCAACAGGCTCATCATCATTTGAATTTGCAAATGAGATAAAAGAACCCTTGACAGGCAGGAAATTTGAACACTTTCTATTTCCTCTTTCATTTTCAGAGCTGGTGGATAATTCGGGTCCCCTGGAAGAAAAGCGACTTCGTAATCATCGTCTCATTTTTGGTTCCTACCCTGAAGTCCTGAATAACCCGGGTATTGAACAAAAGATACTATCACCATTAGCCGACAGTTATTTATACAAGGATATTCTGGTCTGGAAAAGCATTAAAAAGCCCCAGGCCCTGGAAAAGTTATTGAAAGCGCTGGCCTTTCAAATTGGCAGCGAAGTCTCATATCATGAATTGGCTCAATTGAGTGGACTTGACAGCCACACTGTAGAGAATTACATCGATATACTCCAAAAGGCATTTATAGTTTACAAAGTCCTTGGACTTTACCGCAACATGAGGAATGAGTTGAAGAAATCAAAGAAGATATATTTCTTTGATAATGGAATAAGAAATGCAATCATTGCGAACTTCAACATGCCTGAAAATCGAAATGACAATGGTGCATTGTGGGAAAACTACCTGTTCAGTGAAAGGCTAAAATACACACACTACAATAATATTTTTCTTAATCGTTACTTCTGGCGCAGCAAGACAAAACAGGAAATTGATCTCATCGAAGAAAGGGAGGGAAAGCTTTTCGCTTATGAAATGAAATGGAACCCAAATGCCAACTATCGATTTCCCAAAGCCTTCAAAGAGAGCTATCCAGAACACGAAACCAAAATAGTCTCCTCAGACAATTATGATCAATTCCTGGGGATCTGATCAGGAGGTGTGGAAACCACCAGAATGTTCCCGCTTATTCCGCAGGCACCCGGATTTGGGTCATATACCCTCACCACGAGATGGTTATCACGAACATAGTAAACCTTGTCGGTAATATCAATTGTGAAGGGGCTGTCCTTTTCCAGGAAGGCTCCCACCAGCTCGCCATTCAGGTAGACTTCTGCCTCATGACTCACGCCTTCAAATTTTAGTGAGATTTCCCTTTCAGCCCATAATTCGGGCAGGGTGTGTCGACAATGAAACCAGATAAGCTCGCTCTGTTCTTCAGGCTTGAAATGCTCCCCCTGTATCGCAGGTATCCTTACCAGATTGCCCATACCCCTGTGAAGTACATCCCATCCGCAGGAAGGTTCATTTACAGCTAATTCACCAGGGCCAGTCTGCACTTCCATTTCGGGCCACATATTCCACTGGTATTTTCCCAGGTCCAGGGTATCAGAATCATAATCATGACTGCAGGAGATGAGCACTGAGAATAGAAGCAAGCCAGGAATAAATCTTGTCCACTTAGCTTTTCTGCTCATCCTTATTTTCCTTTTCGCGAATCCCATACTTACATCTTTATAGTTTCATATTACAGGCTACCCTTGAAGAACCATTTTTACCATAATAAGGTTCAATGAAGCCGGATTCCAAATTTAAAACTTTATTGATCCGATTCAATTTCTTAAATTGAATTCATGAAACGCAGATCATTCTTAAAAAATTCAGCTTCAGCAGCCATCCTCACAGGAGTTGCTGGCTGCAGCCAGGCATCCTCAAGTGCAGAAAATTCCGTTTCCCCCTCTCCTCCCGGCACCGGACCATACTTCCACCAGGGGCGGATTGAAGGCTATAAGGAGTTCAGGATCATTGACCCCGGCCGAAAAATTACAAAGATCGAAACTTTCTCCAGGGAAAACATCGCAGTGGTGAGGGTAAGCACCGATGATGGTCATTCGGGCTGGGGACAGATCTCCACTTATAACTCCGATATTGTCTCCATGATCCTTCACCGCAACCTGGCGCAGAAAGTGTTAGGGAAGGACCCAGCTCTGATCGATCAGATTGCAGATCAATGCATTGAAGAAAATCTGAAATACCCCTGGTCCTATGTGAATCGCGCGCTGGGAGGCATCGACACAGCCATCTGGGATCTCTACGGACAAATTACAGCCAAGCCGGTATGCGAACTCCTGGGTGGAGAGGTAAAACCGGTCAGGATCTACGGCTCAAGCATGAGCCGCAGCATAAAACCCGATGAAGAGGTGGAAAGAATGATCCGCCTTCGGGATGAAAAAGGGATAAACGCATTCAAATTCAGGATTGGGAAGGAGGCCGCTCGAAACGGCGACGCCTGGGAAATGCGCAGCGAGGATATGATTAGCACCGTGGGACCTGCCCTGGCTGATAGCTGCGCCCTCCTTGCAGATGCCAACTCTTGCTATACTCCCGACAGGGCCATCCACTATGGCCGTATGCTGCAGGACAATGGCATCGATCAGTTTGAAGAGCCCTGCCCCTACTGGGAAACCGAGTGGATCAAAGAAGTTACTGATGCTCTTGATCTGGATGTATCCGGGGGAGAACAGGACAATGATATTGCCAAGTGGCGAAGAATGATCAACTCACATACCTTCGATATCATTCAACCCGATCCACTTTATCTTGGCGGAATAACCCGAACCTGGAGAACAGCTCTCATGGCCAAGCTGGTGGGAACACCCTGCGTTCCGCATTCGGCCAACCACGGAATGGTCACCCTTTTTACCCTTCACCTGATGAGGGCCATTCCAAATCCGGGCAAATACCTGGAATTTTCAATTGAATTTGATAGCGGTATCAACAAGGAGACCAGGGCCCTCTATGGTCCTGAACTGAAAATTGAAGATGGAGCCTTGCACCTTCCTGCCGAACCCGGGTGGGGACTTACAATTCACCCTGAATGGTTAAATAAGGCAGAATACCAGCTTAGTGAGTTGGCTTAACGGCTAATGGAAACATCACCTTCGGAGGCACTAATAACCCTGTAGATTCAGCCTCACACCATCAAGGCTTTCATTGGAACCAACCATGGTAACGATGTCACCAAGCCTTAATCGGGTATAGCCATGCGAAATAATGGGATGATCCCCTCTGGTCACGGAAAGAATAATCACATCCGCCGGCAGCCTGAGGTCCCTCAGTGTTAAGCCGTGGAAATCATGGTTTCGAAGTTCAATATCGATGGAATCCTGTGTTTCGTCCATGCCCAGCAAGAGGGAGGTAGCAATTGGTGCCCTGATAAAGTGTTCCAGCAGCGAGACCATTGCTGTATTGGGATCCATAACCATAACCTTAATCTTAAGGAAGCGCTTATAGTATTCCCGGTCATGTAAGCGGGTAATTAAATGTTTGGTCCCAAAATGCTCATAGGCTGTTTCGCAAATGGCATAATTTTCTTCATCCGAAAGCAGGCAAACCATCGTATCGGCAGTCTCAGCGCTAAACTTTCTCAGTGCAAGGTGGTCGGCTCCTTCATACCTGTGTATCTTATATTCCTTATTCCCCAGGGTCTCTTCGGAGGGGTCGGTGACCACAAATTCAACCTTCCAGTTCTGCTTCCGTAGCTGGCTGGCCAGGGCTAGCGATTGGTTTTCCAATCCAAAAATCAGGATCTTTCGCTCCACATCGAAGCTGCCGTCGGATTTCACATGCACCTCACCGGTCAGGTGCAGGGCCCATTTGAAAAGCGGAGGCCCTACAAATTGATTCAATACGATCACAGAGATCATTAAGGTGGCGAATGCGCCCCCCCATCCTGGATATTCTGTAGCTATGATGGTGGCCAGGCCAACTCCAACACCTGCCTGGGTAACATAAGGCATCCAGGAGATTCGCCTGAATAAGGGAGGATCACCTGCAAACGCACTTCCTGTATAACCTGCCACCACAAGGGAAAATATCCTGGCTGCAAAAAGGATCAGTGTCACAAACCAGAGCGCTGCAACCACACTCAAGGATACCATGGCGCCCGTGAGGGTAAAGAAGACCACATATACATAGGGCCCCAGTTCTTTCACAATTTTTACAAAATCATTTCGATAGACAGAGAAATTGGTCACCATAAAGCTGGCAATGATACAGATTAGCAAGGGCTCAATATGAAGCTCCATTCCCAGGTACATACTGGAATGATCGGCTGTAATGTGAGTGAAAGCATAAACCAGTAATCCGGTGATCAATACCATTCCCTTTTTCAAAACCAGGGCTCCTTTTATTGAGAGGATCAACCTGAGCATGATCCAGACCAGGAAACCCAGACCAAAGGCCAGTGCCAGTTCTGCAAGTACCTGTATAATATAGATAGCCCTGAACTCAGTTTCCGCGATCAGAGATTTGGAAAGGGTAAAAATAATTGCGAAAAAGATAATGACTCCGAAATCCACAACCACTGTGACCCCCAGCGCTGTTTGTGTAAAGGGCCCCCTGGCCCGAAGCTCATTTATAATGGCAATAGCAGATGCAGGTGACCTGGCAATGGCTATGGTTCCCGCAAGCATGGAGATGGCAATTCTTGCAGCCAGCTTCATATCGTCAAAAAACGGGATCACATCGCTTAGCAAAAACATGGCCAGGCTCCCCAGTGCAAAAGTAACCAAGACCTGAGCTATGGTCATGGAGGTTATACTCCTAATGCGGCTCCTTAACTCCTTCAGATAAAGCTCTGAACCCACCGCAAAAGCAATAAAGGCCAGGGCTACATCATTAAGGAAATTAAGTTTCGTAAGCGCTTCTGAATCAATCAAACCAAGAAGCTCCGGACCCGACACCAGACCGATAATCAGGAAACCCGTTATCAAAGGTAATTTCAGGTTTTGAAAGGCGCCTGCGATTCGTCCAGCTGCAACTGCCACAATACCAAAGGCACCCAGGTAAACCAGTGTCAGTACTATCGTATTTAATTCTTCAGGTTCAAACCCCATAAATCTTCTCGCAAGGCCTCTTTTCTGTAAGTTATGAAAAATCGCTGATACTTATTGTAACACCAGTCTTCCCCTCATGTTCAAAGACCCGAATTTCTATTGCTGTAATCTTAAAAAATTATATATTTGCACCCCGAAAGTGATGGCGAGGTAGCTCAGGTGGTTAGAGCGCATGA
>JAOZLK010000336.1 GCA_029934875.1 Bacteroidales bacterium
CGAACCTGGTCTGAATGTGAAGGCCGGGGAATACCTGCTTGAGGTAAACGGAAAGAATCTTACAGCTGCTGAGAACCTCTACATGCCCTTTGAAAATACCTCGGGCAAGATCGTGGAGCTTTCAGTGGGACCCAATGCCGACGGATCGGCTTCAAGGATTATCCAGGTAGTACCCATTGGCAATGAGAGCTCGCTGCGCAACCGCGACTGGGTGGAAGGCAATCTGAAGAGGGTGCATGAAGCCACCGACGGACAGGTAGCCTATGTATATGTACCCAACACGGCAGGAGCCGGACATGAGTACTTCAAGCGTTATTTCTTTCCGCAGGCAAATAAGAAGGCCATCATTGTGGATGAACGCTACAACGGGGGTGGATTGCTGGCCGACTACTATATCGACATCCTGCTGAGGCCCTACCAGGCCCACTGGAATATGCGCTATGGACAGGACCTGAAATCGCCCAGCGCATCCATACAGGGACCCAAGGTGATGATCATCGATGAGAATGCCGGATCGGGTGGCGACATGCTGCCCTATATGTTCAGGAAGTTCGATGTGGGAACCATGGTGGGTAAGCGCACCTGGGGCGGCCTGGTGGGCGTGCTCGGCTTCCCTGAAACCGTGGATGGGGGATCCTTTACCGCTCCCAACGTGGCCATCTGGACCGAAGACGGAGGTTTCATTGTCGAGAACGTGGGCGTGGCCCCCGACATCGAAGTGGAACAGACCCCGGCCGACGTGATCAGTGGTCGTGACCCGCAGCTGGAAAAGGCCATTGAGGTGGCCCTGAAACAACTGCAGGAAAATCCGCAGAAAGAAGCTGTTCGACCGCCTTACCCCATCAGGGGCCTAAATTAGTACCCAGTACTCAGTACTTAGTTCTCAGTAAGCAAACCTGAGCACTGGGTACTGGGTACTGGGAACTGTACTGGGTACTGTTGTACTGTGAAGATTTTTGTAGATTTGGCTAATTAAATGTTGAATAAATGAAACGACATCTGCTTGTTCTTGTCAGCGTACTGTTAATATCGTTCGCCCCATCTTTGCTGGTATCAGGGCAAAATCCTTTGAATCCGGCCTCCCAGGAAACCACCTCCACGGCGGATTCTATCGTTGCTCCCATACTGCCCTATGCTATTTCGGAAATATCCCTGGAGGCAAACAATACCATTAGCCTCGCTAATAAAATGGGTTCAAACCGGATGAGCGAAGAGGAGATTGAGACTTTTAAATCAGAAATAGATTCCTTTCTCATCCCCATCGATACTTTTCTATTCGATACAACATACCTGAATCTCGGTAAGTTCACCAACTGGGATCTTGATAAAACTGAAAACAGGATCAATCTTTACCTGGGCCAGGTCACACTCAAGGAGTCGAGTATGAGCAAGCGTTATATGGTACTGGAAGATGCTTATAGTACACTGGCTGCTACCAGGAAAAGGTGGCAAATCACAAAGAACCTGGAGGGCTTGAATGAAGTCCAGGCAACCCTTGCAGGCAGGGTGGACATGTCCATTCGGGCCATTGATTCAGTTTCTGCCTTTCTCCAGTCTGATATGGAAAACCTGCTTTTGCACACCGACCGGCTTCTCGATCGGCATAATAAGCTGACGACCTTAAAAAACGACATTCAGTCGGCCCTGCTTGTCCTGAGCCAGAGTATGTTCAAAAAGGATAACCGCGCATTGTTCAGAGATCTTTCCCAATTAAAACAGCCTCATCTTCTCAAGGATCATGTCCAGGTGGTCAAGGGTTCAATCCAGGGTGATGTGGAGATATTCAGGAGTGAATTTCCCCATGTTATCAGAGCTGCAATAATTTTATTTATTGTCCTGATCAGCTTATTAACGTGGTTCTCTTACAACTATAAATCAGTAATCTCACAGAATAAAATTAACCTGAAAGAGGTGCAGAGGAACCTGATTCGTTCACCCGTACTGGTCGGTATATTTTCCACCTTCATCATCATCTTTTTTTCTTACCCCGAATTACCCTTCACTTTCGGGTTGATTATTTTGTTGATCCTCAGCGCTCCCATTGCAATCCTGGCCATTCGCTTTCTAGGCAAGGGTGTGGAGTACCTGGTAATCTGGGCAGTTCTTGCTTATACCCTGTCTCTTATTTACCGTTTAAGCTTTGCACCTGACGTGCTTCAGCGGATTTTCCTCCTTGGTTTATCCGTCTTCGGTCTGGCAATGTATGGGTGGATGCTGGTCAACAAAGCCGTGCATCAGCTTTTTAAAAACGCCGCCAGACAAAAAACGGAACGCAGTGTGTCCTTTGTTTTTTTATTGATGATGTTTGCTGCCATTGTGGCAAATTTTGCTGGCTTTTTTAGCCTGGCCGCCTTCCTTACAATGGTCCCTTTTCAGATTACCTTCCTCCTGGTTGTAGTGAAGGTATTGGCCAGCTTTGTGAAGTTCATTTTCTATATAGGCCTGGCCAGTAATTCGCTGCTCAGGGTCAATGCGATCTCAGATTTTTACTTTACGATTTATAAGAAACTCAGTCGCTTTGTGAACTTGTTTTTCGTGATTTTTTTCTTTACGCGTATGCTGAGGATCCTTCGGGTAAAAGAGGTTTTCCTTGCATGGTGGGAGAAGATGTTAACCACGAAGAAGATGATTGGCCAGGCTGAGATTTCCCTTGAAAGCATACTTGTTTTCGTTTTTGTGATCTGGCTTTCACTGTTTATTACAAAGATCATAAGGTATATCCTTGAAAAGGATGTGTTTGTCAGGGTTACGGTTTCCAAAGGAATCCCGGGTACCACCATTATGATGGTGCGAATCATCCTGATTGTAGGCGGTTTCTTCCTGGCCGCTACGGCCGCTGGTATGCAACTAACCAACCTTTCCATTATTATCGGCGCCTTTTCGGTGGGTATTGGATTTGGTTTGCAGAGTATTTTCAACAACATGGTATCAGGACTTATCCTGGCATTCGAAAGGCCCATAAATGTTGGAGATGTGGTGCAGGTGGGCACCCTCATGGGTACGGTGAAAAACATTGGTCTCAGGGCCAGCAAGGTCAAGAGTTTTGATGGTGCCGAGGTGATTGTTCCCAATGGCATGCTTATTTCGGATCAGCTCATTAACTGGACCCTCTCGGACTCCAACCGCCGGATGGATATCCGGATAGGGGTGGCTTATGGTACTGATCCCAATGTGGTGCTGGGCATAATCAGGGAAGTGGCGTCAACGCACAAGGTGGTCAGAAAAGATCCCCCTCCCAGTGCATACTTTGTCGGATTTGGAGATAGTTCATTGGATTTCAGGTTGCTTGCCTGGGTCGATATTGATAACAGGCTCTCGGTTGAAAGTGAAATATATGTCAGCATTAATGACAAAATTAAAGAGGCTGGCATTGAAATTCCCTTCCCGCAAAGCGACCTGCATATCCGTTCGGACGATACGAAGGCTGATTAATTCTTCATCAAAGGTTTCAGCTCCTTATTAATGGCCTTCCATTCCTTCTCACTGGTGTGCCTGATAGCCTCTTCCCTGAAGTGTGCATAATCCCGGGATCCCTGGAAGCGAAGATCACTGGACCGTTCGTAAAGCTCATGGAGCTCTTCACCGGACACGTTTTTATCGTCGAGCAGCCTTTTCTTTTCCATGTTTAGTTCAAGTGCCTCATCAATAAACTTATGTACGGTATTCTCTAAATCATCGAGGCTTTTTGTGATGGTGTCGGCTTTCGCCTGATCTTCTACATGTTTGCCTACAACTTTGTGGATGTCCCTGAAGGTATCCTGCAGGTACTCTTCGATTTTCTCTTCTCCTTTTGCAAGTTGTCGCTGCTCTTTCTTTGAGCTTTCCTTTGCCTTTTCTACAATAAGCTGCAGCTCTTCTTCGGTGATCTGTTGCTGAAACAGGAGCCTGTAATCAATTAAGGATGAGATCAGACTTACAGTTGCCTGGTAGTACGCATCATATGCCTCAAGGAATTCATCTGTGCTTTTTGACCTGTCGGAGCTTGTTTTATAAAGATTCTTCTGAAGCTTATCTTTTCCCTTCTCATATTTCTTGATCTCCTTTTCATAGCCATTTACCAGCACCAGCAGGCTGTCCTTCCGTTCCTTCTCCACCACATTTCGCCTGATTTCTCTTTTAATATGCGGAATGGACGATACAAATTCGGATTCTCCTCCACCAGTGAGGGCAATGATTACTGAAATAATAAGGCCGATTAACATATGCTTGGGTTTAAAATTTAAAGTTTAGTCCTCAAGGAGAAAGGAAATTATTTTATAAGCTACGGCCAGCAAGACCGATCCCACAAAGAGCCCCACGGGTCCTGCCATAATCATTCCGCCAATGGCCCCGAGGAGGATGGCTGGCATGGGTATATCCACTCCCTTGCCAAGGAAAATAGGTTTCAGGAAAGTATCAGACACGCTCCACAGGATGCTCCAGATCGTAAAAACAAGGGCTGGTCCCAGGTCGTTTACACTGAAAACATACAGGGTGACCGGGACCATGACCAGGAGGGTGGGAATCTGGACAATAGCCAGGATCAGAATCAGTAATGCAAGGAGGCCGGGGGCCGGAACTTTAATGACAAACATACCTAAACCCAGGAAGATTGCCTGGATCATAGCAATGCCTATGATACCCTGCACCACACTTCGTATGGTACCAATGGAGATAGCGGTCATCGCCTCTCCCCTGCGACCCAGAAATGCCCTGAAAAGCTTTTCTGCTGCCTTTTTCCCGGGTTCTGCATACAACAAGAGTCCTGCAGCAACAAGCAGGGAAAGGATGAAGAGCAGTATGCCAATCACTGCCTGCGAAGCCGTTTTGGTTAATTTGGGAGCCACTTCCTTGAGCTGAGGCTCGAACCTATCCAGGGTAATATTGAGACTTTCGGCGGCTTCTGACCAGATCTCGTAGGTTTTTTCCCCAATCAGGGGCCACTCTCTTACTGAAGGGTCAGGAGGCGGAGCAGTAAGGTTGTCTTCTTCAATGGCTTTGACGGTGAGTGTCACGTTTTTCACGGCAGTGGACGTAAACAGTATAGCAGGTACCACGATGACCGACACCCCGATCAGGGCAATCAATACCGCCGACACCCTGGCCCGCTTTCCCAGGAATTTAGTAAAGCGTACATGCAGGGGATAAACACCCACTGAAATTATGATTCCCCAGACTATTGGTACAAGAAAGGGTTTTATAACATTGAAACTCAGTACCAGAATGATGCCGACAAAGGCAATACTCAGCGCCGATCGTACCGACAGCCTGACCTGATTCTCTTCGCTTTTACTTAACTGTGCCATATACCTTCTTTAGAGTGTGAATGTATTTAAAGAAGAAAAATACAAATTATTTTATCAATTGACTCGCTAATACCGCTCGAAGAGGATTCCCTTTGTGCGCCCGTTGGATGCTGCAAATCCGCTCACCTTACCTGCATCATCCTTCATAAAGGCCAACTCGCCAATGAAGAATACATCACCCTTATAGACATCCTCCTTG
>JAOZLK010000337.1 GCA_029934875.1 Bacteroidales bacterium
GGGTAAATTCATCGAGAAAATAAGTAGCCTCCAGATCAGTTTCAAAGTTTTCATCCACAAGCTCATCGATGGCTTCACTCAGTTGATTGATGTCCGCCCTGGGATCAATCTTAAAATTGTTAAAGTACATGGTACCACCATATCCATCGATGGGGTAACCCTGCTGCTCCATGATATGGAATCCCACCAGTGCCTCAAACTGGTAAGTCGACTCCTCGGGAGGATCTTCCACAATTCCCACAATCTTTAAAAAACCACCTTCGCCAATCCTGATGGTTTTATTGAGTGCTTCTGCCTCATCAAAAAGTTTTCGGGCAAGGCTTTCGGTAATTACTATATGGTCTCTTTCAGTAAAGATCAAATCCTTAGATCCCTCCAGCAAGCGGAAAGAGAAAAAGTCCAAAAAACTGCTATCCACCGCAAGTACCAGATCCTCGTCAAAGTATTTCATGGCAGGCTCATCCCCTCCACCGTCTATTTCTATGCCCAATTCAAAGAGCTGGGCTTCGCTTACCCGGCAGCTGCTTAATACCTGAGGGAATTCTCTCGTAAGCAAATCACCATAAATCCCACCTGTTCTCTCGGAGGTATAATCAGATCCATTCATGGCGACCCTCACATTCAGAAGATACATCTGCTCAATATCTTCATGGAATTTGTCAAATTTGAAGTCATACTGCACCCATGCCCAGAGGGTAATAAAAATGCCAAAGCCTATGGCCATCCCCACCAGGTTAATGAAGGTTATCAGTTTGTTTCTCCAGAGACTGCGGAGGGCGATAATGAAATAGTTACGAATCATGCTGTACTTTTATCGCATATCCTTACAATATCGTGCCATATACCATATCTAACTTATATTATGACCTTTAGTATCTTCGGGTCTTATATATTGTGTTGGAAAATCCAACACAGACTGTGGTTTTATCCCACAATAAAGTAAATTTAACCAAAACAAGGTATCTATGCCAAGGAAAGAGGGCTCCATACTTATTATAGACGACAACAAGGACCTGCTTCTGGCCCTGAAGCTTTTCCTGTCCAGGCAATTTGAAAAGACCGACACCCTTTATAATCCCAACCTGATTCTCTCCGCCCTCGATAAGCAAAACTATGACGTGATCCTGCTGGATATGAATTTTAAGGCAGGAAGAGCCACCGGAAACGAGGGCATCTACTGGCTGCACCAGATTCTCGGGAAGGATCCCCTTGCCACAGTGGTATTTATTACTGCCTATGGCGATGTGGAACTGGCTGTAAAATCGATGAAAGAGGGAGCTGCCGATTTCATCATGAAATCGTGGGATGAACAAAAGATCCTGTCCACGCTGCATGCTGCCTACGAACTTCGCAAGAGCAAAATGGAGGTTTCCCTGCTGAGAAAGAAACAGGCCCACCTTTCAGGTGAAATCAGGTCTCAGTTTTCCGTTTGCAACTGTCCCTCAAAAGCTATGGAGGAGATCATGCAGATCTTGAAGAAGGTCGCTTCCACCGATGCCAGCGTGCTCATCCTGGGTGAAAGTGGTACAGGCAAGGAAGTCATAGCCAGGGAGATACACCGCTTATCGGAGCGGAAGAATGAAATTTTTGTTAAAGTCGACCTGGGTGCCATTCCTGAAACCCTTTTTGAAAGCGAGCTCTTTGGTCATACAAGGGGAGCCTTTACCGATGCAAAGGAAGAGAAGGATGGCCGCTTTGTAATCGCCTCCAAAGGGACCCTCTTCCTTGATGAGCTGGGCAACCTGCCCCTTGCCCTTCAAAGTAAGCTGCTATCTGCCATTCAAAACAGGGAAGTATTCCCCCTGGGATCTTCCAAACCCATCCCCATTGATGTAAGAATAATAACTGCCACCAACCTCCCCCTGCAGGAAATGATCAGCCAGTCTACCTTCAGGGAAGATCTCTACTACCGCATCAATGCAATACAGGTGGAAATCCCCGCACTACGGGAGAGGAAGGAAGATATACCTGTGCTGGCGGAATTCTTCCTCCGGAAATACAGTGAGCAATACAACAAAGCTTCCCTTCAACTTAAAAAGAAAGCCTTATCGGTCCTAATGCAGCACGGCTGGCCGGGCAACATCCGCGAGCTGGAACACACCATTGAAAAAGGGGTGATCCTTTCCGGCGACATGGAAGTTGGCCCGGAACATCTTTTTCCGGCAAGTTCGTCAATGAAGGCCAGCCCGACAATTGATACTTTTGACCTCGGGGCCAATGAAAAACGAATTATTGAGAAAGCGCTTCGCAGCGAAAGCGGTAATATAGCCTCATCCGCCAGGAAACTGGGCATTAACAGATCCACCCTTTACCAGAAGATGAAGAAATATGGTCTTTAGTCGTTTCATATGGTCCATCATTGGTGGAATCCTTGCAATCACCGCAACGGCTCTTTTCCTGGGCTACTACATCCATCATCCGGGTTACCCGGTCACCATCTCCCTCCTGGGACTTGTGCTACTGCTCGAAACAGTGCTTCTAATCTGGCATGTGACAAGGATAAGGCGCGATTTGCTCAGGCTGGTCCTGTCCCTTCGGAACGAAGATCCTACCCTCCGCTTCGCCCGCGATGGTAAAGATCCTTACTTCTCTGCAATCCACAAAGGTTTCAATGAAATCATAAGCAACTTCAGGCTGGTCCGGCTGGACCGGGAAGCCGAGCAGAGATTCTTTGAAGCCACCATCAATCACATCCAGTTCGGGATCATTGCCTTCAACGAGAAGAGGGAGCTTGAAATGGTAAATCAGGCTTTTATAAGGCTTTTTTCATTGGAAAAAGAAATAGAAAAACTCTCCGAACTGGAGGCAGTATCGCCAGGAATCCCAGCATGGCTGGGTAGCCTTGAGGATGGGACAGAATCTTTCCGGAAGTTCCAGTTGCAGGGAAGACCTCACCACCTCATATTCCTGGCCTCAAAAATGAAGATACTGGGCAGGATGGTCACCCTGGTTTCGGTACGGGACATCAGCAGGGAAATTGACGAGAACGAACTGGAAGCCTGGCAGAAACTGATGCGCGTGCTCCGCCATGAAATTCTCAACTCTGTAACTCCCATAAGGCTTCTGGCCGGCAGTATTTCAACTTCACTGAGTACTGAAATGAGCAAAGAGGAGCTTGACGATATGAAAAATGGCCTGGAAACCATTCACCGCAGGGCTGCCGGTCTCTCCAGCTTCATGGATGCCTACTCCAACCTCTACAGGGTCCCCGAGCTGGAGCTGAGAGAGTGCACGGGGGGAAAGCTCCTCCAAAGAGTTGCCTCCCTGTACAAAGAGCAATTTGAGAGTCAGAATGTAAGGGTATCAATTAAGTTTAGCGAGGGGATTAAGCCCTTCAGGATGGATCCAAAACTTATGGAACAGGTCCTTATGAACCTGGTGAAGAATGCCCTTGAAGCACTCTCCGAAACCAAGGATGCGGCCCTCACCCTTTCAGCCCGGCAGGAAGAAGGCTCAAACATTCTGTGTATAAGCGATAACGGACCGGGAATCCCCGCCGATCAGCTGGATCATATTTTCATGCCTTTCTACTCAACCAGGGAAGGGGGCAGCGGGGTGGGCCTCAGCTTTGCCCAGCACATTATGCGCCTTCACGGCGGACGTATCCATGCAAGCTCACAACCAGGAAAAGGAAGTGAGTTCCAACTAATTTTTAAAAACTGAATTGAGAAAGCAGGACCACGTAGAGCGCTTCCGGCGGGAGTTCCAGATCCACCCTGTCGCCGCGCCGCTTCAGTCCGATTTCTCTGTCAACATATCCGGCCGCATCCAGCAGGAAGGCCCTGCTAATACCCGGATTTGTAAGGGATATGCGGGTCAGTGTGGGAGCTGCCATCCACGGCATCCTGCCCGTATCAAGAATGCGGTAGCCCTGAACACTATCCCCGCGGAGCACGAAGGAGGCTTCCTCCTCTTTCCATCCCGTGGGACGATAGCTTGTTCCCGTTTGGATCAGGATCCTCTCGCTTTCCGAGAGTGGCGCATCATCCAGAGAAGCCAATCCAACGGTAATGTAGTCGTTCTCCGATTCCACAGTCACGTCACCAAGGATAAATACACCTGTGGATTTCACAAATCCGCTTACACAGACAGCCTTTTCTGTTGAGAGTGTAAAGATCCCCTCCCGGTAATTCAGTTCCATTTCCCCCGTAATACTATTTACGTTTCCCTTTTCTTCATTGATCAATTGATCCAGCTTTCCGCTTATATAATTCTTCCCGGGATCTCCTCCATAACTAACCTTTACCGGCCCTGTAAGGAAAGTCAGGGCTGAGAGTCCTCCGTCAGATGCCCTGGTCTGAATTCCTTCAAGCTGGTCCCGGTTGGGATCGAAACTAATCTCCTCGCTTATCAGGGGGATCTCCCGCTTCCAGAGATCCTCCATGCTACGGTGTTCATGCACGAGGGTCTCACCTTCACTAATGTAGCCCATCCTATACATCAGGGCATAGGCTGGGAACTGGGAAATGCCTCCCGGGGTGGAACAGGTCCAGCGATTCATGGCATACATCCCTGCACTGTCCTTTGTAAATTCAAAATAGGGAAACTCCATGTAATCTTTAGATGTAACATAAAACCAGTAGAAGGCATCATGGCCGGTAAGTGACTGGTAGGCTGCAACCAGGGCTGGTGCCTCAGACTGGTAGATATGAGGCAGGTTCCATCCGCTTTCTGTCATAATCATGGGCGATCCGGCTACCTGTTTTACATTAATGGGGATTTTATCCGGATTTTTCAAAGCCGATTTACCCTGGTAGTAATGCCCGGGATCGATCCTCCAGCCATTGTTTTCCCCGGCATGACCCGGTGCGTAATAGCGGTTCACCGCCGGCACCTCACAGGCAGAATAGCTCCAGCGCTCCAGGTCATTCAAACGAGTGGGATCGGCGGTCTTCCAGTTATTTGGATTTATTAATTGCTTGCATCCCAGCTCATCCCTGTAAAAATCATGAATCTCCCTGTAGAATTCGTACTGCTGCATGGCCATGAAGCGGGTCTGATCCTTTAGCCTCAGGGCTTTTGCCCCCTCCTGGGCCTGTGTCATCTCCCACACATGATAAAGGTCAATGACTCCTTTTCCCGGATCATCCCCGGGAAGGGCCTCGCCATTCCAGGCCTGCATTGCCTTCCCCAATGATCCGTACTCATCCTTGAGCCATGCGCCAAAACGCTTGCTCATCATTAACTTCAGCTCTGGTTTTGCCATGGAAATGGTCCAAAAGAAAACTCCGTCTTCGTTTTTGATCTGGATCAGGCCCACCGCAGGATCATCCTTCAGGGCAATGCCTGTATAAGGATTTATTTCAGTGTATAGATAAGCTACCCAGCTTTTATAGGCCTGTTTCAGACGATCGTTAAAGTACATTACCCCCCAGAGTTCATCCTTCCCCGAATATCCTTCCAGCCCCCATTCTTCAGGAATCCAGCCTCCCATGTGCCCGTTGTGTGCCCAGAAGGGTGAGATTG
>JAOZLK010000338.1 GCA_029934875.1 Bacteroidales bacterium
GACCTTCTATCTGGGTCTTGATAATCAGGGAATACCCCTCTGGCATAACAATGCCTATAATCAGAATCTTGGTTATAATACTTATGGATGTGACCTGGAGGTGCTTAAGAATGGGGAAGTATTTTCAAGCCTATTTAAAACTGTTCCTGATCCCCTGTTGATCGGTGGAGCATCTATAGGATCCAAGGATATTTACTCAAGCGTCCTGGTGGCCCTGAAGGCTGATAATGTCCTGGGTGGGATGATCACCGATAAATCAGGGAATCCACTTCACCCAGGAGTGGTCAAGGCTTATAAAATTACGGATAGAGGAGCCTATCCACTTGTACAAATAGTTGATATAGATGACAGCGGGAATTATCGTTTTTCAGGACTTATTCCAGGCAACTATGCACTTCGGGTCATCCCGGATCGAAATGCTTATCCGGATGGTATGCCTACCTATGCAGGAGGAGGCAACACCTGGAGTGCTAATCAGACCCAGGCCTATGATGTTGCATCCGATACAAGGGCTACCTTCCTGGATGTCTCACTCTCTCATCTCGATCCACTTACAGAGTTGGATGGAAGCGGTCAGATGTCGGGGAATATAAACTTTGCAGATGATTTTATTTTAAAAGGAACCCTGGCCCGACCTGTAACACAGACAGCAGTAATCCTGAAAAAGAAAGCAGCCAGCAAGGGTACGCTGGAGGATGATATTGTAGCTTACATAGAAACCGATGATTTTGGCTTATACTTTTTTGAAAATGTGCCCAATGGTGAATATTTCATGATTGTTGATATTCCGGGTTTACCGATGATGGATAATTATGACGTGGAAATCATTGATAATACAATTGTCGGGGAGCTCGATTTTGTGGTTGCAGACGAGGGTATAACAACACCAGGAGCTACAGCAATTGAGCCTGAGGAATTGAAGCTTGTAAGGATCTTTCCAAATCCGGGTAATGGAAATCTGCATATGGAGCTACGCAGGAGCGGAGATTACCGGGTAAGGGTCTTTGATGCTCTTGGGAAGATGCTTGAATACAGAGATTTTATATCTGTATCCGGACTTATTGAACTGGATATTTCAGATCAGAAGAGGGGGATTTACCTGATAAGCATAGAGGGAGAAGGGGTACATGAGACGATTAAGTACATCAGGAAATAGTATATCAGGAGATAGTACCCAGGAGATAGTGCTCAGGGGAAAGTAGCCAGTGCTCAGTAAAAAAAACCGGGATCAGATCGATCCCGGTTTTTTAATGAATATATTTTAATTCTATTGGAAAGACTGCAGGGTTTTTTCTACGATGGCTGCACACTCGATTAATTGCTCTTCAGTGATTACCAGGGGAGGAGCAAAGCGAATAATATGCTCATGGGTTGGTTTTGCCAACATCCCGTTCTCTTTCAGGGCCACGCATACATCCCAGGCAGTTTTGCCGTGGGTGGGTTTTATGACAATGGCATTCAATAAGCCTTTACCCCTCACCAGTTCAATCATGGGAGAGTCGATTTTCTTGAGAGCAGACCTAAAAACCTCACCAAGCTCCTCGGCGCGATCTGCCAGGTTCTCTTCCTTCAGAACTTCAAGGGCTGCGATAACCACCTTGGAGGCGATTGGATTACCTCCGTAGGTACTGCCATGTTCTCCGGGTTTAATGCACAGCATGATATCATCATCAGCCAGGACTACAGAAACCGGGTATACTCCTCCTGAAAGGGCTTTTCCCAGGATCAGGATATCGGGGCGAACCCCTTCATGGTCACAGGCCAGCATTTTGCCGGTCCTTGCCAGTCCGGTTTGTACCTCGTCGGCAATAAACAATACATTCTTCTCCTTACACAAATCAAAAGCCTTGCTGAGGAAACCATCATCGGGAACGTAGACTCCGGCTTCTCCCTGTATCGGTTCCACAAGGAAACCAGCCACATTGGGATCTTCAAGGGCTTTGGCCAGGGCATCTGTGTCATTATATGGAATGGTAACAAATCCTGGTGTATAGGGTCCAAAACCCTTATAAGAATCCGGATCAGTGGACATTGAGATAATGGTTATGGTCCGGCCATGAAAGTTTCCTTCACATACAATTATTTTCGCCTCGTTTTCGGGAATACCCTTCTTCTCATAGCCCCATTTCCTGCAGAGCTTAATGGCTGTTTCATCTCCCTCAGCACCCGAGTTCATGGGAAGCACCTTATCATATCCGAAAAACCTGGTGACATATTCTTCAAATTCGCCCAGCGGGCTGCTGTAGAAAGCCCTGGAGGTAAGGGTTAGTTTCTTTGCCTGGTCAACCATAGCATCTACAATCTTAGGGTGACAGTGTCCCTGGTTTACTGCAGAATAGGCCGAAAGAAAATCATAATACCTTTTTCCTTCAACGTCCCAAACATAAACACCTTCGCCCCGGTCAAGGACCACTGGGAGAGGGTGGTAGTTGTGCGCACCAAACTTTTCTTCTCGCTGGATGTAATCTTTTGTGTTCATAGCATCACCTGTTATTAATGGTTCGAAAATTAAGAATCGTAAAGGTAATAAAACATATCTCTCATCTGGCTGTCATATATTGTATATATTGCACTTAAAAGCTGATTTAACATGGCAGAAATAAATGAGTTGATTCTTAAGCGCTGGAGTCCGGTAGCTTTTGATCCCAGGCCAGTGGAGTTTGAAAAGATCCACTTGCTTTTTGAAGCGGCCAAATGGGCCCCTTCAGGCAACAACGGTCAACCCTGGAGGTTTGTATTTGCCACCAGGGATATGCCCGAGTACAAAGTGTTAATGGATCTGATGAGTGAGAAGAATCAGGAGTGGGCAAAAACCGCCCCCTTGCTTGTATTGGTGCTGGCCCAGGTGGTTTCAACCTTTAAAAACAGGGCCAACAGACTAGCATTCTATGAGGCTGGTATGGCTGTGTCAAATCTCCTGATCCAGGCTACATCTATGGATCTGTTTGTTCACCAGATGGCCGGGTATGATCATGTAAAAGCCAAAGATGTGCTTGTGATTCCCACACGTTATGAACCTGCCGCAATGATGGCCATAGGTTATAAGGGGGATCCTTCGCAGTTGCCGGAAAAAGTTGCTGCCCGTGAGAATCAAAAGCGTACACGGATGGAGGTCAGTAAGTTCCTGGTTTCCGGTAAATGTAAATAGAACAGAGTACTCAGGGGATAGTACCTAGTACCAAGGGCTGAGAATTGTGTGCGGAGAACTTTTCATTAAAAATTTAAAGCGATTTTTACATTGAAACGCCTGCCGGTGAGGTAGTTGGGGACTCCAAACTGACCGGGTATTCCTGACTGGTTTGTGACCGTTTTTATCCACAGGTAGGAAGCTTCATTCTTGATTCCCAGCAGGTTGAATATCTCCACGCTGATCCAGATACTTTCGAAGAAGCGCAGGGGGTTCTTTGGGCCAAGCTGAGCTCCCTCTCTTTTAATCACTTTCGAAAGACCGATGTCCACACGGCGGTAGGGGCGCATCCTCAGCTGGGTGTAATACTGGTCCTCATTGGGACTGCTCAGGGGTAAACCCGTGCCATAAAAGGCGTTCAGATGGACCTTATAGCCCGGGTTATTGGGGAAGTAATCCTGGAAGTAGATTCCGAAACTAAGCATCTGATCGGTGGGCCTTGGAAATTCACCTGCCTCCACCTGTACAAATTCACTTCCATTAAATTCATAGGCATAGTCTCCTTCCACGTCCTCTCGGGTCTGCATAAAAGAGATTGTCATCCAGGATTCTGCCCCTCGTACGAATTCTCCATTCAGTTTAAAATCTATGCCCCGGGCAAATCCACTTGATATATTCTCTCCTGCATAGGAAATCCTGACATTCTCTATTTTATAGGGAATCACATTACTGAGCCACTTATAGTATGCTTCTCCTGTAATTTTGAAGGGGCGGTCAAGCATGTTGAATATATAATCTCCACCTACAAGTAAGTGAATGGACCGCTGGGGCTCGATTTCTTCATTAATGGACCCGTCCGGCCTTCGCATCTCCTTGTAGAAGGGTGGCTGGTAGTAATAGCCACCGGATAGGTGAAATACCATATCACGCTTCCAGTTGGGTTGCAATGCTATTGTTACCCTGGGACTCAGCATGGTGGTCTGGTTGAAGTTCCATACCGTGCCCCGTAGTCCGGCGGTTAAAAATACATCTGCACCATCGGCGTTAATCTCCCTGGTATTTTGGATAAATGCACTGAACTGATCATAGACTATGTGGTTATTGGATCGACTGGATTCGCTCAGGATAATCTCTTCGCCGTTGTAGGGGATAGAATAGCCAATGGAGTCGAGCAGTTCCCATTCATTTATTTTATCATAAAACTCCTGGTACTGGTAGGAGAGACCCCACTGCAGATGACGGCCATCTGTTCTGTAACTACCAATATGGGAAGCGGATATCACAATGGCCTCCAGGTAGTTCCGGGCATGTGTGAGCAAAGAGCCCACACCCACATTCAGGATACTGTCTCCGTATGTGTCAGAGTTAATTGTATTGTCAAGCTCGTTGATCCAGTATTGTCCAAGTATATCGAAAGTCTCTTCCTCGGAGGTTTTAAAGGCCGAAGTGGTAAGTTTCAGGGAGAGTCCCTTTCTGGGCATGTAGTTGAAAGTGAGAGCTCCAAGGAAGGTGTCAAAACGGTCAATTTCCTGTCCCTCATAATAGACCTTCAGGTTCAGGGGCAGGTCCTTGGTGCCAAATTCCACATCGGTTTCACTTGGGATGAACTGGTATTTATTGGATCCATAATTACCGAGGAAGGAAATCTCAAATTTGCGAGATGGCCTGTAGGTGAGCATGGTTTGAAAGTCAGAAAACTGGGGTTTGTAATCCCCGCTGGTTTCAAGTGTATTAAGCAGGTAGGAGGTGGTTTTATAACGATATCCGGCCAGGAAGGTAAACTGTTCTGTTTTGGAGGCACCTTCCACGTGGACTGAAGCGCCCAGGAGACTTATGGAGGCTGAGCCTCCAAAGCTCTTTGGTCTTTTGTAAGTAATATCCAGGGCTGAAGACATTTTATCCCCATACCGGGCATCATAGCCTCCTGCTGAGAACTTTACAGAGGAAACCAGGTCGGAGTTTACAAAGCTCAAACCCTCCTGCTGTCCCGAGCGAACCAGGAAGGGCCTGTAGATCTCAATGTCATTTACATAAATGAGATTTTCGTCGAAGTTACCGCCCCTCACTGAATACTGGGAGCTGAGTTCATTGTTGCTGCTAACTCCGGCCTGAGATTTGATAATTGCCTCCACCTTTCCCGTTGTAGTAGGCATATAGGTCAGGTCTTCAACTGCAATACGCTGAAATGTGCTTGCGCGCTCCTGCCGTGCACTTACCGATACCTCATTAATGGCCCGTACATCGGTTTGCAGTGAGATATTCCGCTCCCTGGTCTCTCCGGCCTGCACTCGTACTGCAAACTGGTAGGTGCGGTAGCCTACACAGGAAACGACCAC
>JAOZLK010000339.1:0-2908 GCA_029934875.1 Bacteroidales bacterium
TATTTTTGCATATCCCGCCCAGGAAAGCATTGCAACCCAGATCTGATTTGTGGAGGATGTGGGCCAGCATGGTAGATATTGAGGTTTTCCCATGGGTACCGGCTACACCAACCCCCCTGCCAGAATTGAAGATCTCCCCCAGCGCAGCAGCACGCTTAATGACCCTGAACCCTCGCTTCCGGAAAAACCCGAGCTGTTGGTGATCCTTTGGAACTGCAGGAGTGTATATCACCAACGTTCGTTCAGGATTCCTGAATTTCTTTGGAATCAAGTCCGACCTGTCTTCAAAATAAACAGTGACACCTTCCTGGTCAAGTTTATCAGTAAGGGCTGTGGAAACCCGGTCATAGCCAGCAACCTGTTTGCCCTGGCTGACAAAGTACCGTGCCAACGCACTCATTCCGATGCCACCGGCCCCAATGAAATAGACGCTATCAAGATTTGCCCAGATCATTTGTTTTCCATTAATTTTGTCACCTCCACAGCAATCCTCTCGGCTGCATTGGAAATGCCCAGTTTCTTAATATTCTCTGACAGCTCCTGCTGTTTTTCCTCATCATCCAGAAGATCGAAAATGGTATCCACCAGCTTTTGCTCCGCATCCCGGTCAGAAAGCATTATGGCAGCATTGCGACTTGAAAGTGCCTTGGCATTCCTGGTCTGATGATCCTCTGCAACATTTGGCGAAGGAACCAGGATCACCGGTTTTCCAATGACACATAATTCGGATATTGATATCGCTCCGGCCCGTGATACAATAAGATCAGCAGCACCATAGGCGCGCTCCATTTCAGAAATAAATGGCATCACCTTAATATTCTTCAAGCCGGAGGCCGATACCTGTTCCTGAATCTCCACAGAAGTACTTTTTCCACATTGCCATATCAATTGCAGATCATCGCGATCCAGCCGGTCAAGGGCCAACAACAAGCTCCTGTTCAAGGTTCTTGCACCCAGGCTTCCTCCCACTACCATGCATGTTTTTTTACCAGGATCGAGCCCGAACTCCTTCCGGTCGGCCAGGCTGTCCGTGGAGGGATTCACAAGATGCTGACGTATGGGATTCCCGGTCAGATGTATTTTTTCTGCAGGAAAATACTTTTCCATGCCTTCATAGGCCACGCAGATGGAAAGGGCCGAAGGGGCCAGGAGACGATTTGTAAGGCCTGCATATGAATTTTGCTCCTGGATCAGGATCGGAACACCCCGTCTGACTGCTGCCTTTAAAATGGGGCCACTGGCATAACCACCAACACCCACCGCCACATCAGGTTTGAAGCGCCTGACGATTTTCCTTGACTTCATCAGGCTCGATGCCAGCCTGAAGAAAAAGGAAATATTCTTTAAGGTCAGCCTACGCTGGAAACCAGCCACCGGCAGGCCCTCAATGGAGTAACCGGCTTCAGGCACCTTTTCCATTTCAAGTCGCCCTGTGGCACCAACAAACAGAAATTCAGCACCGGGATGCATGTGCTTCAGGGCATCGGCTATGGCAATGGCCGGGAACACATGTCCTCCTGTACCGCCTCCTCCAATGAGGATCCTGTATGATTTTCCCTTATGCATTTATTTCAAACTCTGTTCTTGTTCTTTTCTGTTTCTTTTTCCCTGTTCCCGAAGCCTCTGTGCCTTCTTTCATTACCTGTTTAACAGCTGCTTCTGAAGTCTGGCTGTTTTGATCGTCCTCCGGGCTTGACTCCTCCGACTCTTCGCTTTTGATCCTGGACTCATCGCATCCCCAGCTCACCGATAGGATCATCCCTGCGGCCATACTGGTAAAGATGATTGAAGAGCCACCCATACTCACCAATGGCAGGGTCTGTCCGGTTACCGGCACCAGGCCCACAGCAACAGCCATGTTTACAAAGGCTTGAAGAACCAGTCCAAATGAGAGCCCAAAGGCAAGAAAGGCTCCATAGGTGCTGCGGCTGCGGCGTATAATTAAGCCTGCCCTGTAGAAGAGCCAGAGGTAAAGGATGAGCACAAAGCCCCCCCCAATCACGCTTCCGTACTCCTCGATGATGATTGCATAGATGAAATCTGAGTAAGGATGTGGCACCAGGTTTCGCTGGGTGCTGTTCCCTGGACCTTTACCAAAAAGCCCCCCCTGAACTACAGCCACCTTGGCCTGGTCAGCCTGGTAGCTGTCCCCCTCACCGCTCACGAAAGATTCAATTCTGTTTTTCCAGGTGGAGGTCCGCCCCTCCTTACCCAGGAGTTCGGATCCTCCCAGGAATATGGCAAAGGCAAATAAGCCCGAGAAGATCATCAGGGCCAGGTACTTTATGGGAATTCTTGCCACAAACATTAAGCTAAAGGCGGTCAGAAATACAAGTACGGCAGTGGAAAAATTTGCAGGCAGAATAAGTCCGCAAATACCCACTATGGCAAAAGTCACCTTAGCAAATACATCTTTGAAATCACTGATATTGTTTTGGTTCACCGATAGGATTCTGGCCATGTACATGACCAGGGCAATCTTGGCAAAATCTGAGGTCTGAATGGTGAATGAGGTACCGGGAATCTGCAACCACCGGGTGGCATCATTTATGCTCTGACCGGCTACAAGTGTCAGGATCAAAAGTGGTACAGCCAGCCAGAGGGCTACAAGGGACAAACGGCTGAATACCTGGTAAGGAATCAGGTGGACAAAAAAGATAATGACCACACCCAGCAGGATGAACCTCAACTGGCGCATCAGGTAATAGATGGTATCCCCGCCACGGTACTGGTATGCCAGGGAGCCGGTAGAGCTGTACACCGACAACAGTGAAATCACCAGCAGGATCATAATCACCAGCCAGATTACCTTATCACCTTTTATGTACCTTTTAATTTTCACCTTCTATCTACCTAATTTCCCACTTACCAATTCCCAATAACCACTAACTAATCACCAATAACCAAT
>JAOZLK010000339.1:3008-5461 GCA_029934875.1 Bacteroidales bacterium
TAACCAATTACAAACTTCTTACTGCATCCTTAAACTGCCGTCCGCGGTCCTCAAAACTTTCAAACAGATCGAAACTGGCACAGGCCGGGGAGAGCAAAACTGTTTCACCATCGCGTCCCAGGTAGTAGGCAGTTTTGACTGCATCTTCCATGCTTTCGGTTTCAACGATCTCCTCAACCTTTCCTTCAAATGCCTTGAGAACCCGATCGTTATCCTTACCCAGGCAGACAATGGCGGTCACTTTGTTTTCCACAAGGTTAAGCAGTTCGCTGTAGTCATTTCCCTTATCAACGCCACCCACGATCCATACAATCCTGCCCTTCACACTCTCCAGCGCGTACCATGTGGAGTTCACATTGGTTGCCTTAGAGTCGTTGATAAAATTGATCCCATGAACTTTCGTAACATCTTCAAGCCTGTGTTCCACACCCTGAAAATCCATCAGGGCCTCCCTGATCACTTCGTTACGAATTTTTAGCACGTTGCCTGCAATTCCCGCGGCCATGCTGTTATAAGTATTGTGCCTCCCCTTTAAAGAGAGCTCGTGTACCGACATGGAGAAATCCACATCATCGAATTCGATGCGCATGCGCTCATCCTCGCCCACCCAGGCTACATCACTATCTTTCTTTTTATAAGCAAAGGGCAGTTGCTGGGCCTTGGAAACTATCTTTTCCAATTCCTTGATGGTAATTTCGTCATCGGAGCAGAATACAAAATACTCTTCCTCGGTCAGGTTCTGACCAACCTTGAATTTGGAATCTATATAGTTCTGGAAATTATAATCGTAGCGGTCTAGATGATCCGGGGTGATATTGAGCAAAATGGCAATGTCAGCCTTAAATTCAAACATCCCGTCCAGCTGGAAGCTACTAAGCTCCAGCACAAAATAATCAAATGATTCGGTGGCAACCTGCAGGGCGAAGCTTCGTCCCACATTCCCGGCTATGCCTACATTCAATCCAGCCTTCCGCATCATGTGGTGAATGAGGGAAGTGGTGGTGGTTTTCCCATTGCTCCCGGTAACGCATATTTTCTTGGCATTGGTATAGCGACCTGCAAACTCAATCTCCGAAATAATGGGGATGTTCTTCTTCCGAAGAAGCTTCACTATGGGTGCACTTTCGGGAATACCCGGACTCTTTATAACTTCTGCTGCACTGAGAACAAGTCGTTCTGAATGCCCTCCTGACTCGTATAAAATCTGGTACTCATCCAGTAGCTCCCGGTAATAGGGTTTGATCTTACCAGCATCTGAAACAAATACATCAAATCCCTTTTGCCGTGCCAGGATGGCTGCTCCGGTTCCACTTTCTCCGGCTCCAAGGATGACGATACGTTCTCTGTTTTCCATAGGTATGTGATTTGATTTATCTGATCTTCAAGGTTACAATGGTCATCACTGCCAGCATGATTCCAACGATCCAAAACCGGGTTACAATTTTGGGCTCGGGAAATCCCTTTTTCTGATAGTGATGGTGTATGGGCGACATCAGGAATATCCTGCGTCCCTCTCCGTATTTTTTTCTTGTTTGTTTGAAATAGCTTACCTGCAGGATTACCGAAAGACTCTCCACAAGGTAAATCCCGCAGAGTATGGGTATCAGCAGCTCTTTTCGGATGATCACAGCAAAAACTGCAATGATGCCTCCCAGGGCCAGACTTCCTGTATCACCCATGAATACCTGGGCCGGATAAGAGTTATACCAGAGGAATCCTATTGTGGCCCCGATAAAGGCTCCGGCAAAAATTACCAGCTCACCGGTAAGCGGGATGTGCATGATATTCAGGTAATTGGAGTAAATAGCATTGCCCGAAAGCCATGCCAGTATCCCCAGGGTAACCCCGATAATGGCGGCGGTTCCTGTGGCCAGTCCATCCAGTCCGTCGGTCAGATTGGCCCCGTTTGAAACGGCGGTTACAATGAAGATTACGGCCAGAACAAAAATGATCCAGACCAGTGGGTCAGCATATTTACCGGCAAACCATACCAGCCAGGTGTAATCAAATTCATTATTTTTTACAAAGGGGATGGTAGTCAGCGGCTTCTTATGCTCCTGGATTACATAGAGGTTTCCTCCGTCATCCACCTGCATCTGCTCGGTCTTGTACTCATTGAAATTTTCATCGTCTATGGTGATTCGTTCCCTGATAAGAACATCATCACTGAGGAAGAGTGTCACTCCTACAATAAGTCCCAGTACAACCTGGCCGAACACCTTGAATTTTCCCCGCAGGCCCTCTTTGTTTTTCTTGAATACTTTGATGTAGTCATCCACAAAACCAATGCCTCCCAACCACACTGTTGTGACCAGCATAAGGATGATATAGATATTGGTGAGATCGGCAAAGAGGAGTACCGGGATCACGATGGAGGCCAGGATGATGATCCCTCCCATGGTGGGGGTACCCTGTTTTGCGGATTGACCCTCAAGTCCCAGGTCCCTTACCGA
>JAOZLK010000340.1 GCA_029934875.1 Bacteroidales bacterium
CATGCCCTGGTCCCTTTAAGATCCTCTGTCAAGAGCAGATTTTACCTTCCTTCTCAGGAATGGCACAGGGCGCACTCTACTTACCCATTTACCAATTCCCAATATCCATTTACTAATAACCATTAAGCATTAACACCATGAGCAATACATATAAAAATTTCGAGACACTCCAGATCCATGCTGGACATACACCCGATGAAACTACTCACTCCAGGGCGGTTCCCATTTACCAGACAAGCTCCTATACTTTCAAGAATTCGGAGCATGGGGCTAACCTTTTTGCACTAAAGGAGTTTGGAAACATCTATTCAAGGATCATGAATCCAACCAACGATGTGTTTGAGCAACGTATTGCAGCACTGGAGGGAGGTGCAGCAGCCCTGGCAGTCGCATCGGGTCATGCAGCTCAGTTCCTGACCTTCAACACCATCCTTTCGCAGGGTGATAACATCGTAAGCAGTCCATATCTCTACGGTGGAACTTTTAATCAGTTCAAGGTAACCTTTAAAAACCTGGGATGGGAAGCACGCTTCACTCCCTCGCTGAAATCTGGTGATTTTGAAAAACTGATTGACGAAAAAACAAAGGCCATTTACCTGGAGACCATAGGAAATCCAGGTTTCAACGTTCCTGATTTTGAGAAGTTCGGAGAGCTTGCAAAGAAATATGACATCCCCCTAATTGTGGATAATACTTTTGCTGCAGCCGGTTACCTTTTCAGGCCCCTGGAGCATGGTGCCAACATCGTAGTGGAATCGGCAACCAAGTGGATCGGTGGTCACGGAACTTCCATCGGAGGAGTGATTGTGGATGGCGGGAACTACAACTGGGGAAACGGAAAGTTCCCTCAATTCACTGAACCTTCTGAAGGATACCATGGATTGAAATTCTGGGATGCATTTGGCTTTGACTCTCCATTTGGGAACATTGCCTTCATCATCAAAGCAAGGGTTGAAGGACTCCGTGATGTGGGGCCTAGTCAAAGCCCATTTAATTCATTCCTGCTTATCCAGGGGCTGGAAACACTTTCTTTAAGAGTTGACCGTCACGTGGAAAACACCCTTGCTCTGGCGAAATGGCTGGAGCAGCACCCGGCGGTCGAGGAAGTGCTCTATCCGGGGCTTGAGAGTAGTCCCCATCATGCCAATGCTAAGAAATACCTTCCTAAAGGAGCTGGAGGTGTATTATCATTCACCCTCAAAGGAGATAAGCAAAAGGCCATCAAGCTTGTGGATAGCCTGGAGCTGGTAAGTCACCTGGCAAATGTGGGAGATGTGCGGACCCTGATAATTCAGCCTGCTGCCACTACCCATCAGCAACTCTCAGATAAGGAGCAGCTTGCGGCCGGAATTACTCCGTCCCTGCTTAGAGTATCTGTTGGACTGGAACATATCGATGACATCATTGCCGATTTTGAGCAGGCTTTAAGCAAGTAGACTTATATTGGATTCCTAGGGAGTTGCTTATCTTTGCTTGCATAAATAATAATAAAGTGAGGAAAAGAAAACCAAATATAAAAGAGCTCCTGGAAGACCGTGTGCTTGTGCTTGACGGAGCCATGGGAACAATGATCCAGCGCTACGACCTCCAGGAAGAAGATTACCGGGGTGATCGGTTTAAAAACCACAGCAGTGATCTTAAGGGAAATAATGATCTTCTTTCCATCACTAATCCGGAAGTGATCAGGGAGATACATGAAGCCTACCTGGAAGCAGGTGCTGACATCATTGAAACCAATACCTTCAACGCCACCTCTATATCCCAGGCGGACTACAACACCGAATCGGCTGTTTACGATATAAATTATCAGTCAGCCAGGATTGCAGCGGAAGCGGCGGAGAAATATACTGCCAAGAATCCTGAAAAACCCAGGTTTGTGGCCGGATCCATTGGTCCCACCAATAAAACGACCTCCCTCTCCCCGGATGTGAACGATCCGGGATACAGGGCTACCTCCTTCGATGAGATGAAGGATGCCTATGCCGCGCAGGTGGAGGGATTGGTGGATGGTGGAGCCGAGCTCCTGATGGTGGAGACCGTATTTGACACCCTCAATGCAAAAGCTGCATTGATGGGCATAGAAGAGTTTCTGTCGAAAAGAGGTCTTCACATACCTGTAATGGTTTCAGGAACCATCACCGATGCCAGCGGGCGAACGTTGTCGGGGCAAACTCTGGAAGCTTTTATGCTTTCACTGGATCATGTGGAGCTGCTGTCCATGGGACTGAACTGTTCCCTGGGGGCAAAGGAAATCAGGCCCTATCTGCATGAAATGTCAGATAAATCCACTCACTATGTTTCAGTACACCCCAATGCCGGTCTTCCTAACCAGTTTGGAGAGTATGATGAAACTCCTGAACAAATGTCTGTACTGATAAAAGACTTCATCGATTCGGAATTTGTCAATATAGTGGGGGGATGTTGCGGAACCACTCCGGAACATATCCGGGCCTTCGCGAATCTGGCGGAGAAGGGAAAGACCAGAAAACCGGCAAAAGTTGCCCCGGGACTCAGGCTAAGCGGACTGGAGCCTTTGACTGCCTTTGAAGGGTCCAATTTCATCAATATTGGTGAAAGATGCAATGTGGCAGGTAGTCGGAAATTTGCCAGGCTGATCAGGGAGAAGAAATATGATGATACCCTTCAAATAGCCCGGCAGCAGGTGGAGGATGGGGCACAGATCCTGGATATTAACGTGGATGACGCCATGCTTGACGCTGAATATGAAATGGTTAAATTCCTTAATCTTCTTCTTGCTGAACCTGATATATCCAGGGTTCCCCTGATGATCGACTCTTCCAAGTTTTCGGTAATAGAAGCTGGATTGAAGTGCATCCAGGGAAAGGCTGTGGTCAACTCCATCAGTTTGAAGGAAGGTGAAGAGGTCTTCCTTGATCACGCTCGCAGGATTCATGGATATGGAGCAGCCGTGGTTGTGATGGCCTTTGATGAAAAAGGCCAGGCCGACAGCTTTGAAAGGAGAAGAGAAATCTGCCAGAGAGCTTATGATCTGCTGACAAAGAAGTTAAGCTTCCCACCCGATGATATCATTTTTGATCCCAATGTACTCTCCATTGGAACCGGGATTGAAGAGCATAACAACTACGGCGTGGATTTTATCTCTGCAACCCGCTGGATCAAAGAGAACCTGCCTCATGCGAGGGTGAGCGGAGGGATCAGCAACCTTTCCTTCTCCTTCAGGGGAAACAATATTGTGAGGGAAGCAATTCATTCCGTATTCCTCTATCATGCCATCAAGGCAGGTCTTGATATGGGTATAGTTAATCCGGGACTTCTCCAGGTTTATGATGAAATTCCGGCTGAACTTCTTCTTCGCACCGAGGATCTGGTACTGAACAGAAGAAGCGATGCCACAGAAAGGCTGATCGAGTATTCAGCGACCCTCACTGAAGAAGTAAAGAGTGAAAAAGTAAGAGATGCATGGAGAGACCAGACGGTAGAAGAACGTTTAAAGCACTCACTGGTCAAAGGTATTACAGAATACATTGAAGCAGATGCCCTTGAAGCTCATCAGAAAATTGGATTGGGGTTGAAAGTAATCGAGGGTCCCCTGATGGATGGGATGAATGTGGTGGGTGACCTTTTCGGAGAAGGCAAGATGTTCCTTCCCCAGGTGGTTAAAAGCGCCCGGGTAATGAAGCGGGCTGTGGCTGTTCTTCTGCCCTTCATTGAAGATGAGAAGGCGAGCGGAAAAAGCGGAGAGAGCCAAACGGCAGGTAGAATTTTGATGGCCACTGTTAAAGGCGATGTCCACGATATTGGTAAAAACATTGTTGGAGTGGTCCTGGGTTGCAATAACTATGAGGTGATCGACCTTGGAGTCATGGTTCCTACAGAGAAAATTCTTGATGAGGCCCAACGCGTGGAAGCAGACATTGTTGGTTTATCAGGATTGATTACCCCTTCGCTTGAGGAGATGATTAACATTGCAGCTGAAATGGAAAGACGTAATATGAAGCAGCCTCTGTTGATCGGGGGTGCTACCACGTCCAAAATTCATAGCGCCGTGAAAATAGAACCCCGCTACAGCAAGCCGGTAATCCATGTAAAGGATGCCTCTAAAAGTGTTGCGGTGGTGAGTTCCCTGTTGTCGGTGGATAGAAAAAAAGAGTTCGTAGCAAGCATAAAAAAGGATTATGAGGCCCTGAGATCCGATTATGCCGGAGTCGCAAAAAATGTTGACTACATTCCCCTGCTGGCGGCCCGAAAGAATGGGCTCAAAATCAACTGGGACAAAGCCTCCATCCACATCCCCCGGCAGCCAGGAGTACACACGATGATCGATTTCCCCATGGAAAAGATTGCTGAGTATATCAACTGGATCTTTTTCTTTGTCACCTGGGAACTCCGCGGGAAGTTTCCCGACATCCTGAATGATCCTAAATATGGAGAAGAGGCAACAAAACTTTTTAACGATGCCCGCGAGATGCTGGACAAGATCATCAGCGAAAAATGGCTTACTGCCAATGCGGTTTTCGGGATCTACCCTTCCAATGCAGAGGGTGACGATCTGCTTGTTTACAGGGATGAAAAGCGTAAGGAAATCATTTCCCGCTTTACAAACCTGCGCAACCAGACACGAAAGGAAAATCTGCCCAACCTCTGTCTCTCCGACTTTGTTGCACCGATTAAGTCCGGTGTTCCCGACTACCTTGGAGCCTTTGCTGTTACAACAGGTATAGGCATTGAAGAAAAGATTAAGGAATTTGAAGCAGACCATGACGACTATTCCGCCATTATGCTCAAGGCGCTGGCAGACAGACTGGCCGAGGCTTTTACCGAACTGGTTCACGAGGAGATGAGGAAAACATATTGGGGCTATGCTCCAGTGGAGGCACTTTCCAACGATGAGCTATTCTTGGAAAAGTATTCAGGGATCAGGCCTGCGCATGGTTACCCTGCCTGTCCGGAACACTCCGAAAAAGAGGTCCTATTCCAGCTTCTTGAAGCGGAAAAATATGGCATCGCGCTCACCGAATCCTACTCCATGTTCCCCGCAGCTTCCGTAAGTGGACTGGTATTTGCCAATCCGATGTCAAAATATTTTTTCGTGGGGAAAATTGGCAAGGACCTGGTTTCTGATTATGCGAAGCGGAAGGTCCTGTCTGTTCCCCGCGTGGCGAGTCTGCTGGCTTCCAACCTGAACTATTAGATATTTTGAACCAGGTCGCCGGTGGTGGGCTCAGTATCGATCTCCAGCCTGGCCCGGTCATTTACAAGATCGGCCACAATCTTCCTTCCCCTGAAGGCGACATCTTTTCTTGAAGTAATCTTCTCTATGCTGATATGGGGAATATGCTGTGCATCAATTACGATTCGTCCTGATGATAACCAAACCTCAAGAACATAGGTTCCTTTTATCAGCTTCAAACGTTTGAAGCGCCGTATGGTCATAGCTCTCACCACATTAACCTCGGTCCCGTGAAGAACCAGGTTCA
>JAOZLK010000341.1 GCA_029934875.1 Bacteroidales bacterium
GCATGGAAAGAGGATGCTGATAAAATTGCCGGCTATCTGAAGCAGCTCCGTGATCTGGATATTCCGGTGTTGTGGAGGCCTTACCATGAAATGAACGGTGTATGGTTCTGGTGGTGTAATCAGAAAGGCGACAATGGCTTTAAGCGCCTCTGGATCATGATGTACGATTACTATACCAATCATCATAAGCTGAATAACCTGATATGGGTTTGGAATCCCAATGCCCCCCGTGACAGGCCCAACGACGAAGCCTGGCCATATATTGAATTTTATCCCGGGAACGACTATGTGGATATTCTGGCTGCCGATGTTTACCGGAACGACTATAAACAATCGCATCATGATGAACTGATTGAACTGGGAGAAGGAAAACCTATTGCACTGGGAGAGGTTGGAGAGATTCCCACCCCTGAGATATTGGAACAGCAACCCTATTGGACATGGTACATGCCATGGGCAAATATTCTTTTTTGGGCCAATGATGAATCACTTATAAAGCAAATGATGACCTCAGAACAGGTTTTAACCCTCGACGAAATCGAAGTTGACAGCAAGGGTAGGTATCGTATTAATGACCAATTAAAATAATTAACTGTGAGAAATTTAAATAGAGCCGCAGCCATTTTAGTTATTGGCCTATTATATTCCTGTACAACAGTCAGTATAACTGATCCGGTTAATCCGGATGCATCTCCGGAAGCAAGGGAGTTGCTTAGCTTTTTGTATTCCATCCGGGGAGAACATATCGTCTCCGGTCAGCATAATTATCGACGTGGTATTTTGCAGTCCACAGACAGTATTGAGGCAATTACCGGAAAAGTACCGGCGCTTTGGGGAGTGGATATTGCTGCGATAGATTCGGGGAAAGACGTTAGATATTGGGATGTAGATAGAAGTTTGCTAAATAAGGCTAAGCTGGATGAAGCGATCAGGCAATATAGAAAAGGAGCTATTGTAACTATGATGTACCATCAGGTTAAACCCTTTGATCATGATAGTTTGGGATTTAGTGGTAGTGTGAAAGGGATGGTTTCCGATGAAGAATGGGAACAGATAATTACACCAGGTACTAAGTATCATACAATGTTGCTCGAAAAAATAGACATAAGGGCAGAATGGCTAAAGATACTTAAGGAAGCTGGAGTTCCAGTATTATGGCGTCCATATCATGAAATGAATGGTATGTGGTTTTGGTGGGGAAACCGCCCTGGTGAAAATGGATATCAAAAATTATGGAAAATAATGTACGACCGTTATGTGAATTATCATAAACTGAATAATCTGATCTGGGTATGGAATCCCAATGCACCACGTGACAAAAAAGGCAATGAGGCCTACGATTATCATCTGTTTTACCCGGGTGCTGAATATGTGGATATACTGGCTGCCGACATTTATGGAAAGGAAAAGGAATACAAGCAATCGCATCACGATGATTTACTGAAACTGGCAGATGGTAAAATAATCGCAATAGGAGAATGTGGGATGGCTCCAACTCCCGAAATTCTGGATCGTCAACCCGAATGGACATGGTTTATGATCTGGGCAGGACTGAATTATTCACCTAAATGGAATACGTATGAACATCTTTGTGAAATATATTCAGATGAAAGAGTACTGACTTTAGATGAAATGAAGGACTTTAAGTAAGGATGATTTAACCAGGTGACTATGAAAAGAAGAGATTTTATAAAATCATCGGCGATGGCCGGAGGCAGCCTGGGAGTTGCATCTACTATGAATTCCTGTGTCGGGGAACCATCAGATAAGCCTGTTTCTTACCATAGCGGCCCAAATCCGGAGCTTAAAATCTTACAGCAACTGGAAAATGAGCATTTACTGGTGAAGATCTACAACAATGCATCTCTTCACATTTTAGACAAAGCAAACAGCTTTGAGTGGCAAACGGGACCGGTTGCGTTGCAGGAGCTGGGCCAGATTGAAGAGGGGCATGTATGGCTCAGGAGTGACAGAAGCATGTGTGAGCAATACCCGGGAAGGTTTATAGGTCGCCGTGATGGAGATGTTATTGTATTTACCTTGCTGGGAAGGCAGGACCGCTTGTTTGGGAAATTCACATGCCGTTTTTCCCTGGAGGGGGAGTGGTTTGCGATCACCACCGGAGATATTGAAGAAGGTATCCCAAGCCTGGTTTTCCCGCCTCCCATCCAGTCTGATGAGCTGATCATACCCAGGGGCGTGGGACAACTAATCTCAAAAAAAGAGGGTGGAGCCATCTACTCAAGAAGTCTCAGTACTTTTTTTGCACATCTGAATATGCAGTTTTTTGGGGGACAGAAAAACGGGCATGCCTGGATAGGTATTTATGAGGATGGTTTTGAAGACGCCTGTGCCATGATCGCCAATGGTACGGTAGCACCGGGTTATACACGGACCCTGGGAAAGTGGAAGCATTCCTACCGGATGAAGTACAGGTTTCTGAAAGGAAATTACGTGGATGTGGCCAAGGTATACCGCAATGATTTTAAGAAAAAGGGCCTGTTCCGGTCCTTATCCGACAAGATCAGGGAGAACGGGGAATTGAAAAAATATATTGGTGGCAGGGCGTTCTGGATGACCCATGCCCGTCCCAGCTATAAAAAAGAATTCATTGAAGACTATTTACTTTCTGAAAAGCAGATTAACAGATGGGGGGATCAGGACATAGATCAGGATGTAAACATACAACTCACCTACAAGGAGCTACATGTTTTCCTGGATAAACTTATGAAAAATGGATTGAAAAATGGTTATATCAAGGTTGCCGGCTGGATCAATCGTGGGTATGATGCTTCACATCCGGATGTCTGGCCCCCGGAAAGCAGCCTGGGAACTATCGACGAACTGAAAGAAATTTTAGATCTGGAGGCTCCTTTCTCCTTGGGACTTCACGATAATTACCAGGACATTTATGAATCGACTGAATCATTCCCTGAGGGGATCAATCACCTGAAAGATGGCACTCTGCAAATTGGAGGTGCCTGGGCCGGGGGGCAAGCTTATATTTTAAACTCGGAAGCGAGTGTGTCTTATGCGAAAAGAAACTGGGATAAAATTGGCACACTTGCACCTTCAAGCATGTTTGTTGACACAACCACTGCTGTTTCCTTATACCAATCTTATGAAAATGGAAACGAGAAGACCAAAGCAGATGATCTGAAATATAAGACCGCACTGATCAAATTTTATAAGGATCAAGGCTTATTGTTTGGAAGTGAAGAAGTGGCAGATTTTGCCATACCCCATATCGATTGGTATGAAACACGACACAGAAGAGTTCAGGGAGAGACCATTCCTCTCTGGTCTCTTGTTTTTCATGATGCTGCCCTCTTAATGAGTTATGGTTCGGGAGTAACTTACCCTTCGCCATCAGATTCACTTCTTCCGCCAAAGTGGCTGGAGATGATGCAATGGGGATATATGTTGCACTTTTCTTATAGTGAGAATTTCGATTTTGAAGGTTTCAGCAAATCATTTTTTGTGGATGACTGGCACAAAAGAATTGCTCTGTCAGAGATGACAAACCATGAGTTTCTGAACGAAGAGCTAAGTATTGAACGGACTGAGTTTTCAAATGGAGATGCCATCATTTGTAATTATGGCAGTGATCCCGTAACAGTGGATGGGTTCAGGATTCAAAAGCATGATTACAAAATTCTATGAAACGTATAAAAACAACTAAAATGCAGAATATAAAAGAAACCAGAAGGGCTTTTATAAGAAAAGCAGGGCTTGGAGTTGTTGCTATTCCATTTTTTGTCATGTTATCATGTCAAATGGATGGATCAAAGAAATCGAATAATGCAAGAGGAAACATATTGGATTATGGAGCTGTGGGTGATGGCAAATTCCTTAATACAGCTGCCATCCAGAAAACAATAGATGAAGTTGCAGAAAGTGGAGGTGGAAAAGTAACAATACCGACCGGAACATTTCTCAGTGGATCAATTGTTTTGAAATCCAATATCACCTTATATCTGGAACAGGGAGCAAAACTTGTCGCATCAAAAGACTATAATGATTTTGTAAGTACTGGCTGGACTCCTATTGTAGGGGATGATATCCCCGAAGGAAAATCTACTTTCCATTTTACTACTGTATTTCGAAAAGAAAGAAGGGCATTTATTATTGCTGATAGCGTTAGCAATTGTGCAATAGAAGGCGATGGAGTTATTGACGGAGGACATAATTTCCCCATTGAATGGCCCTTTGATGCAAAGCGTACCCAATTGATTTTTATTAGAGATAGTTACAATATAAATATCTCGAACCTGACTCTTGCATTTGCTGAGAACTGGTCTATTCATATGGTTAATTGTGAGGGTGTTAATATACATGGATTAACTATAAAAAATAGTCGTGAGCGTATTACCACTGACGGTATCGATATTGATGGATGTAGGCAAGTAGTTATAAGCGATTGTAATATTTACGCAGGTGACGACTGCATTGTATTAAGATCAAGCGAAGGGCATTTGTGTGAAAATATAGTTGTCACCAATTGCATCATGACGACTACCTGTGCCGGGATAGTAATAGGTAGTTGTGCTACCGGAGATATTCGTAATGCCACATTTAGTAATTGTATTATTAAAGAGACCGGACGCCCGCTTCAGCTTAAATCTTATGAAGGAGCTACCTATGAAAATATAAGTTTTAGTAATATTATTATGGATGAATGTGGTGGTATTAATATCACAATGCACCCGCTACATGATAAAGAGAGTAATATGGGGATCATTCGAAATATCTCGTTTAACGGCTTGTTTTATACCGGAAATGGAAGAATATATATGGAAGCTGTGGAAGGATATCCTCTTGAAAATATATCATTTTCTAATGTGAATTGGAAGATGACTCAAAAGCTAAAAGAGAAGGCAGGATTACCAAGAGGGGGACCTCATGCTGTTCATTCTGCCGATTTATCAGATGAAGAATTTTATCAGCACTCCTGGCAACCAAATTATATAGTAGCTGCACATGTGAGAGGATTGCAATTGGCAAATATACAAATACATCCTTTTGAGGAAGAGGGTGCTTCCAATCTAAAAGCTTTGTATATGTATAATGTTGAGGGAGAAAACATTTCCAACTTGAAATTAAATTCAAATTAGTAGTGAAGAAATTTATCGTTCAAATAAATAACTACATAAGATTGAATGGCATGAATAATAAAACAAAATGCTTTTTACTATTATTATTCATTTCTGGTTCTGCATTTTGTCAAGCTCAAACACAGCCAAATATAATATTTATCCTTGCAGATGACGTTGGTGCGGGCGATTTACATTGCACTGGTCATCCATATGCAATAACACCAAATTTGGATAAGTTGGCAGATCAGGGCATTCGTTATGAAAGAGCTTATATGGCCGCAGCATGGTGTGCTCCAAGTCGATATAGCTTAATGAGAGGACAATATCCTGCACGTGGATTTTACAAAAACCGAAATC
>JAOZLK010000342.1 GCA_029934875.1 Bacteroidales bacterium
TCTTGCTTTTGAGATTTGTGCCCGCCAGGCATTTAGGCACGCTGCATCCAAAGCAGCTCCCGTGATAATGGAGCCCATTATGACAGTTGAGGTTGTCACCCCCGAGGAATATATGGGGGATGTGATTTCCGATCTGAATAAGAGGCGCGGACAGGTTGAGGGAATGGACTCCAAGGCAGGAGCCAGGGTGATTAAGGCCAAGGTGCCCCTTTCAGAGCAGTTTGGTTATGTGACCGTACTCAGGACCCTGTCCTCAGGAAGGGCTACTTCAACAATGGAGTTCAGTCACTATGAGAAGATGCCGACCAATCTCTCCAATGAGGTTCTTGAAAAGGTAACAGGAAAAGCTTTATCATAATTATTTAAAGATAATGAGTCAGAAGATTAGAATTAAGTTGAAGTCCTACGATCATAACCTGGTTGATAAATCAGCCGAGAAGATTGTTAAGACCGTGAAATCCACCGGTGCTGTGGTTAGTGGACCGGTTCCGCTGCCCACACATAAGCGTGTGTACACTGTATTGAGATCTCCCTTCGTGAATAAGAAGTCGAGAGAACAATTCCAGTTGAGCTCTTTTAAAAGGTTGCTGGATATTTACAGTTCCACTCCCAAAACCATCGATGCACTCATGAAGCTTGAGTTGCCCAGTGGAGTTGAGGTAGAAATTAAAGTCTAACAAAGGTAAAAACACAATAAGATGCCAGGATTAATTGGTAAGAAAATCGGAATGACTTCGGTTTTCGACAAAGATGGAAAAAACATCCCCTGTACCGTGATACAGGCTGGCCCTTGCACGGTTACTCAGGTAAAGACTGTTGAGACTGACGGATATGCCGCAGTTCAACTGGCCTTTGACGAAAAGAAGTTGAAGAATACTCCCAAAGCCGAGCAGGGACACTTTTCCAAAGCGAATACCACCCCTAAGAAGAAGGTGATTGAGCTTAAAGGATTTGTGAAAGACTGGAAAGCGGGTGACGTGATCAGCGTTGATTATTTTAACGATGACACATGGCTTGACGTTTCAGGTGTTTCCAAGGGTAAAGGCTTCCAGGGTGTAGTGAAGAGATACAACTTCAAAGGTGTGAACGACGCTACCCACGGTCAGCATAACAGGTTGCGTGCTCCGGGTTCACTGGGTGCATCTTCCTATCCCTCCAGGGTATTCAAAGGAATGCGTATGGGTGGACAGACTGGAAATAGGAATGTTAAGATTTTGAACCTGAGGGTGGTAAAGATCGTTCCTGAGAACAATCTTTTGATTGTTAAAGGTTCTGTTCCCGGATCAAATGGCTCATATTTAATTATCGAGAAGTAATGGAACTAGAAGTAATCAATATATCCGGAAAAAGTACCGGTAAGAAGGTAAAACTTGACAAGGAGATTTTTGGGATTGAGCCCAACGACCATGCCATTTACCTTGATGTGAAGCAGATAATGGCTCACAAACGCCAGGGCACACACAAGTCCAAGGAGCGTAGTGAGATCCGGGGTAGCCGCAAAAAGATCAAGCGTCAAAAGGGGACAGGTACTGCCCGTTTTGGTGATATCAAGAACCCGATATTCAGGGGTGGTGGACGCGTTTTCGGTCCCAGGCCCAGGAACTACGGAGGCAAACTGAACCGCAAGGTGAAGGATCTGGCCCGTAAATCAGCGCTGGCATACAAGGTGCAGAACAAACAAATGGTTGTTGTTGAGGATTTCACAATGGATGCTCCGAAGACAAGCGAGTTTGCAGCCATTCGTAAAAATCTGAAGATCGACGATAAAAAGTCGCTATTCGTTATCAACGAAAGAAATAAAAACCTATATTTGTCGTCGCGAAATCTGCAGAAAACAAAGGTTATAACTCTCTCAGAATTAAATACATACGAAATAATGAATGCTTCGACGCTATTATTTATTGAGAGTTCACTAGACCTTCTTCAGAAGAATGCATAAATGCTTTGAATCTTAGAGATCATGAATATATTAATTAAGCCCATAGTAACCGAGAAGATGACTGAGCTGGGGGAGGCCTTTAATCGCTACGGGTTTGTAGTAGAGAAGACTGCCAACAAACTACAGATCAGATTAGCGGTAGAAGAACTTTATGGCGTAAAGGTAGCTGAAGTAAATACCATGCGTTATCCTGGTAAGCGCAAGCAGCGTTTCACCAAGTCTGGTGTATCAGTTGGAAAAACTCCTTCCTATAAGAAGGCCATTGTTACCCTGGCAGAAGGTGAAGTAATCGATTTTTACAGCAATATTTAAGAAAAGATGGCAATCAAAAAGTATAAACCCACAACACCGGGTCAGCGTTTCAAGGAGATCTCAGCCTATGATGATCTTACTCCTGGTACCAAGCCGGAGAAGTCCTTGCTCAGGCCCTCTAAGAAGAGTGGTGGCCGGAACAACACTGGTAAAATGACCATGCGCTATCTTGGTGGTGGTCACAAGAAGAGATACCGTTTGATAGATTTTAAGCGGGACAAGAATAACATGACTGCAAGGGTGAAGAGCATCGAGTATGATCCAAACCGTTCAGCAAGGATCGCACTGCTTGTATACGCCGACGGAGAGAAGCGTTACATTATTGCTCCCCACAAAATTGAAGTTGGACAGACACTTCTGTCTGGCGACCAGGTGACTCCTGATATTGGAAACAGCATGTTGCTGGCAAATGTTCCCCTGGGAACCAATGTTCACAATATTGAGCTGAAGCCTGGTAAAGGCGGAATGCTGGCGAGAAGTGCCGGATCTTATGGTACCCTTACCTCCAGGGATGGAAAATATGCCATTATCAAACTTCCTTCCGGGGAATCGAGAATGGTTCTTACCTCGTGCCGCGCTACCATAGGTATTGTATCTAATGGTGACCACGCATTGGAGAAAAGTGGGAAAGCAGGTCGTTCACGTTGGAAGGGTCGTCGTCCCCGCGTACGTGGTGTGGTTATGAACCCGGTTGATCACCCAATGGGTGGTGGTGAAGGACGCGCCTCAGGTGGACACCCAAGGTCGAGGAACGGAATGCCGGCTAAAGGTTTTAAGACCCGCTCCAAGAAAAAATATTCCGACAGGTACATTGTTGAAAAGAGAAAATCAAAAAAATAAGATAGCATGAGCCGTTCGCTGAAAAAAGGACCTTTTATCGATTTCAAGCTGGAGAAGCGCGTTCTGGATATGAACGATGCCGGAAAGAAGTCAGTGATCAAAACCTGGTCCAGGAGGTCTGTGATCTCTCCGGATTTTGTAGGCCACACCATTGCCGTACATAATGGGAACAAGTTCATCCCGGTATATGTTACCGAGAACATGGTTGGACACAAACTTGGTGAATTTGCACCTACCCGTATGTTCAGGGGTCATGGTGGAAAGCAGAGATAATATATTAATCCGACGAAGAAATGGGTGCAAGAAAAAGAAATAGAGCAGAACAGCTCAAAGAGGCGAGGAAGAGTCAGTATTTCGCAGTTCTGAGGAACTGTCCTACCTCCCCAAGGAAAATGAGACTGGTTGCAGATCTGATCCAGGGTGTAGAAGTAAATAAGGCACTGGATATGCTGAGGTTCAGCAAGAAAGAAGCTGCTTCAAAAGTGGAAAAACTGCTGCTCTCGGCCATCGCTAACTGGCAGGCCAAGAATGAAGGTTTAAGAATTGAGGATACCACACTGGTAGTTAAAGAAGCTAAGGTGGATGTATCCAAAACGCTTAAGAGAATTCAACCTGCCCCTCAGGGAAGGGCTCACAGGATCAAGAAACGTTCTAACCACGTGACAATTGTAATCGGTAGTCCGGTTGAGGTTGAAGAACAAGTACAGGAACAAGTAACAGAAAATCAAGCATAGATGGGACAAAAAGTAAATCCGATAGGTAATCGCCTGGGAATCATCAAGGGATGGGATTCTAACTGGTATGGCGGCAGAGATTATTCCGTCAAACTGGTAGAGGACTTCAAAATCAGGCAATACCTGAATGCCCGTCTGGCCAAAGCCAGTATTTCCAAGATCATCATCGAGCGTACACTGAAGCTCATCACCGTTACCGTGAATACAGCCCGTCCGGGTATCATCATTGGTAAAGGAGGTCAGGAAGTGGATAAGCTGAAAGAGGAATTGAAAAACATTACCAAAAAAGAAGTTCAGATCAACATCTTTGAGGTGAAGCGCCCCGAGCTTGATGCCACCATCGTTGCCCACAATATTGCCCGCCAGGTAGAGGGTAAGGTATCTTACCGCAGGGCTATCAAGATGGGAATCGCCTCCACCATGAGAATGGGAGCCGACGGAATCAAGATCCTGGTAAGCGGTCGTCTGGGTGGTGCCGAAATGGCCCGTTCCGAGTCTTATAAGGACGGAAGAATCCCACTGCACACCCTTCGTGCCGATATCGACTATGCACTGGCAGAAGCCAACACCAAGGTGGGAGTTGTTGGAGTGAAGGTCTGGATCTGTAAGGGAGAGGTTTTCGGAAAACGTGACCTGTCACCCAATATTGGTGCAGATAACGTGAAATCCAAAGGTGGAAGAGGACCAAGGCAGGACAACAGAAGAGACAACAGAAGAGATAACAGAAGGGGCTAAGAGGTCTCAACTGGATTGAAAAGAATAAACAGGAAAAACTAATACAATGTTACAACCGAAGAAAACCAAATACAGGAGAATGCAGAAGGGGCGTATGAAAGGAAACGCTCAGCGGGGAACCGAGCTTGCATTCGGTTCCTTTGGGATCAAAGCGCAGGAAAGCGCCTGGATCACCGGTCGCCAGATTGAGGCAGCCCGTCAGGCAATTACCCGACATATGAAAAGGGAAGGTCAGCTTTGGATCCGCATTTTTCCGGCTAAACCCATTACCAAGAAGCCTGCAGAAGTCAGGATGGGTAAAGGTAAAGGTGCCCCGGAGGGATTTGTTGCTCCCATTACACCGGGACGCATCATCTTCGAACTGGAGGGTGTTCCCTTCGAAGTAGCAAAAGAGGCATTGCGCCTGGGTTCCCAGAAATTCCCCATTGCCACCAAGTTCGTGGTTAGAAGGGATTATTCAGAAGAGTAGAAATTGATCAGATATATTTGAAAACTGATGAAAAGTACAGAGATAAAAGAGTTAACAGCGGTAGAGTTGGAAGAGCGACTTGAGAGCGAAGAGAGTATGATGGTGCGATTGAAGATGAACCATGCGGTTTCTCCTCTTGACAACCCGAATAAAATCGTTGAGACGCGCAAAAACATTGCCCGCCTGAAGACCGAGGTGAGGACCAGGCAAATCCAAACGCAGTCTGAAAAGTAATAAGGAATATGGAAACAACAAGAAATACAAGACGCGAAAGAGTTGGTGTGGTGGTAAGCAGCAGCATGGAGAAATCCTTTGTTATTGCCGTTAAAACAAAAATCAAGCACCCCATCTACGGTAAATTCGTGAATAAGACCTCCAAGTTCATGGCTCATGATGAGGAAAACACCTGCAA
>JAOZLK010000343.1 GCA_029934875.1 Bacteroidales bacterium
TTGTTCCGGCATCGCTTGTTCACAACTGGATGAAGGAATGCATGCGCTTTGCTCCGGGGTTTAAGGTTTTTGCACATGTAGGAATGCAGCGGAACAGAGAACTCTCCAATTTTGGATATTACGATGTATTTGTATCCACCTACCATACGGTTCGCCAGGACATCGAGCAGCTCTCAAAACACCATTTTCATTATGTAATTCTGGATGAGAGTCAAACCATTAAGAATCCCACCTCGAAACTTTACCAGGCCATTATAGACCTTGATTCTGACCACAGAATTGTCTTAACAGGAACTCCCATAGAAAATTCTCTGACCGATCTGTGGGCACAAATTAATTTTGTTAATCCTGGTTTGCTGGGAACACTGAGCTTTTTTAAAAAGGGTTTCGTTTACCCCATCGAACGAAAAAAAGATGAGCAGCGGGAGGAGAAGCTGAAAGACTTGATCAAGCCTTTTATTTTGAGACGTACAAAGCAGGAGGTGGCCCAGGATTTACCCCCGGTTACCGAGCAGGTACGCTATTGCAGTATGTCTGAATCTCAGCGAAGGATTTACGAAGAGGAGAAGTCTCTTGTCCGAAACTCCATTCTTGAGAATCTTGAGGAGGAGGGTATTGGATCTTCGTCCATAATGGTGCTCCAGGCGCTGACTCGCTTAAGGCAGATTGCCAATCATCCGGATATGATGGAAGATCATAGCGGTATAGATTCAGGGAAATTTGATGAAGTTTGCAGAGATGTTGAGAGTGTTGTATCGGAAGGTCACAAGGTGCTTATGTTCTCCTCATTTGTGAAACATCTTGAGCTGTTCAGGCTGCATTTCGAATCGTTGGGGATCAGCTATGCCTGGCTGACGGGTTCCCAGACTCAGGAACAACGTAAGGAGGCGGTGCAGACTTTTCAGAAAAAGAAGAATTGCCCCCTCTTCCTAATTTCCCTTAAGGCTGGTGGAGTTGGATTGAATCTGACTGCAGCAGATTATGTATTCATTCTTGATCCCTGGTGGAATCCTGCGGCTGAGTTGCAGGCACTGAGCAGGGCCCACCGGATTGGTCAGGAAAAACGTGTTTTTGTGTACAGGTTTATCTCCAGTGATACCATCGAGGAGAAAATTCAACGTTTACAAATTCGGAAAAAGGAACTGGCTGAGACCTTTGTAAGCTCCAGTAATCCTCTCAGTGATCTCTCCCAGAAAGAAGTCCTGGAGTTATTCAGCTAAAAGATTTTCAAAATCGGTAACTTATCATAGCAAGTGCCCCTCCGCTAAGGGGAGCAAGACCAAAATTCCATGCTGCAGGTGGGCCGGCCTCCATTGTCCTTGCCGTTTTGGCCCGGGCAAAGGCGTAGGTGGTCATGGCAATGATACTGGCGGAACCAAGGACGCCGCTTGCAATCATCAAGGGCACGTTGGCTCCCCAATCGGTTGTATAAGAGTACATGGCTAAACTTGTAGGAATAATTGACAGGGCATAGAGGGTCCAGGCCAGTTTAGCCCTGGGATGTAAGAGCTCTTTTGAGATATCTACCGATCGCCCCCCCATAAAAATGACAGGAGGTGCAGCAAGGATCAGTACCGTTGCTGGGATGCCAAAATAGCCGGCATTATATTCGCTTACAAGGCCCGATATAAGGGTCAGAACCAATACGGATGGCGCAGTAACATAGCCTATCCCCACTGCCTCATCAGCCCAGCCAGTTGACAGGGAGTATTTTATTGTAGTGTCCTGGACAGGCATATCCTGGCCTTTCAAATTTATTGACGCACAAAAAACCGCTGACAGAAGTAAGGCCCTGAGGATCCAATTTTGATTCATGGTGTTGACAATATAGAAAAATTTCATCATCCTTTTATACCTTTAGTCCATGAACGATTGTTTGAGAGGAGAGGTGAGCTACCGGACCAGCAGATCGTCCGGTCCCGGGGGGCAACACGTAAATAAGGCAGAATCGAGGGTGGAGCTTATTTGGAATCCCCTGGACTCTTCATGCCTGGATAATCGTCAAAAAGCAAGGATCATGATAAATCTGGGAAATCGCCTGACGGAGAAAGGTGAGTTGATTCTTGCTTCGGAGAAATACAGGTCACAGTACAGGAATAAGGAGGATGTTGTGGATCGCTTCCTGAGGCTGGTAAGCACTGCTTTGATTCCGCCTAAAAAGAGATCGCCCACCCGGCCCACCCGTGCGAGCAGGGAGAAGAGAATTAAACAGAAGAAGATTCGAGGAGAAATCAAAAGAAGCAGAAGGGACCGTCCCACTGAATAAAAAAAGGAGCTATCCCAGAAGACGCTCCTTATTCAATTAAAAGGGATGCTTATGACGAATAAGCATCCCTTTGAAACAGTGGTTTATTCGCTGGCCGGAACCAGGTCTTTATTTTTATTCTTCACAGGAGAGAAAATACCGATCACCCCATTCACTCCAACACTCATTACAATGTTGAAGAAGAAGGCAAGGAATCCTATCAGTAGGAGTCCCCCGCAAACCAGGGCCAGAATCATATAAAGGTCAAACTCTCCATCAAAGTACAGGGTTCTGCGGAGCATTCCTTTCAAACCGGCCATTCCCATAAAGGCACCCATACCTATACCCCCAATGAGGTGGGTCCAGAAGTGGAGGTTCGCCAGCTTCTGACTGTAGAGCTTTGCCCCATTGGTGAGAATTGGGAAGAGGAGATAGATGGCCGCATAGAGCGTCATGGTCAGGCCAATAAGAATAGCCACATGAACGTGGGGTCCAATAATCCACTGGGTATTATGGAGGATACGGTTCAGCCCCACATCGGCTTGCATGATCCCTGCCGGAACGGCCAGTGCAAACCCAAGAAGTCCTCCCAGAAGGAATTTCAGCTCATTGGTCATTTTCAGTGGTCGTGCTGCCCAGAGTGTGGCCAGGGTAATGAAGAAGGCCAGTCCCTGTGTGATCAGTTCAAAGGCAGTAACCATCTCACCCGACAGAACCTTAAGGATTCCGGGTTGAGCCTGGTCAGAAAGCAGGTGGTGCGACCAGACGGTCCACGATACTACCAGTTCCAGTAAGAGAGCAGCTCTGGCTATGTTCTGCATAAATAGTTTCTTTCCGGTTATCATGGTGGCCAGAAGATACCAGGTACCTGCCACAAAAATCAGCACCAGTCCGTCGGCAATCAGGTCAAGCCCCCACCAGAACCAGTTCTTATACAGCAAGGCATCCACAGCAGTATTACTCAGGTCCTTTCCTAAAATGGCGGCTACCATAAATACCAGAATAAGCACGCCGGTGAACAAAATAATCCCTGCGTTCAGTGCCATATCCACAGTGCCTCGTGCGATGGCTGCTACAGGAAGGGAAACCAGGTGTTCTTTCTGCTTCTCCTTTTTCTTGAGCAGGTTGAAAAAACCTGCAGTACCCAGGGCTGAACCAAGTAACTTTCCTGCGGGTTGTTTCTCCCAGCCTTCCGGGGTGTACATGATGGTCTTGAAAATATTGATAACGAAGAATATTGACCCCACCATTACAAGCGCAATACCGAGAATGAAAATTGCACCACCTACCGGACTAAATTGGTTGAAGTCGGCGGGCAGGGGCCAGTAGAGTGTGTATAGCGGAGCATAATGAGAGATAAAACCGGCCAGCCAGAAGATGAAAGTTCCTGCAGTAATCAGGATGAAGTTCCAGTGCGCCAGCTTCATACTGTACAGTGGCTTTTTCATAAGGTAGGGGACCAGAAAAAGAAAGGCTCCCATGACTATAAGGTAGGTGGATCCAAAGATCCCCACCAGAGGGTGGGCTGTGAGGATGGCGAAAAACTGCTCTTTGGAGATCATAGGGATCTGCTCAACCTCGTAAACTCGCATTATCATTCCTTCGACGAGGACAAAGAGGTAATATACCAGGCCTACCACTACAAAGCGGAGGGTAAGTTTTTGCATGGCGGTAAGGGATTCAGCTTTGAATAAACCCTGCTCGCCTTTCATAAGTGTAGATATAAATGACATGTTGTGTTTTTTTTGGTGAACAATTGCGTTTATTCAGTGCCGGAACCGGAAGGAAGCACCACTACTACATTCTCTAGAACCATGGCCACACCTTTGGGTCCGGAATATTCGGTTGACCGGATGGTATAGTTCCCCGGTGTCAGAAATTTCCAGAGTATGTCATTTCGGTGGCCAGGGACAACCTGCATTTGGAAAACCATGGACTGATCTTCCCGAAAAATCCCAAAACCATAGGTTAGATCATGCGATGTCACATCGAATTCTACAATTTCGCCCACCTCCATAATCAGTTTATCTGAGGGAAGTATAAATTCATGATTGGCAACATCGATGGCGAAGGATCTGTCAGCGGTAATCTCATGGCGATTTAAATCCATCTCTGCCCAGGGAATTGTATTATAGGTAATAATATGAAGAGAGACACCCAGCAGGGTCAGAAAACCTACAAAGGTGAAGAACAGTGCCGGTTTGACTTTGCTTTTACCCGGTCTTGTTACACGGAGCGCGAACCAGGCCATCACCAGCATGATGACCACGGTATAACAGGTGTAAGCAATCGTTTGTCCTTTTAGGACGAGAGCGGAATCAACCATGTGATCTTAGTTTTAGTTTGGTTAGTGAAAAATGATATCCCAATATAGCATATAATTATAAAAAAAATCAACTCATTTTCCAGCTTTCCTTAATTGATCCAAGCTAGTGGTGTCCAGCACCTTAAGGATATTAGCCCTGGTTTCCACCCATACCTCATGCATGGCACAAGTGTGATTGAAAGGGCATTTTTTAAAGCCCATAATACATGTGCCCAATACATTAAGGCCTTCCGTTGAGTCAATTATATCTGCCAGATATATCTGATCAGCAGTTTTCTGCAATTGGTATCCACCGTTGCGACCCTGGGTGCTGAGGATGAAACCACTTTTGGATAGCTTGGTCAGCAATTGCCTCAGATAAGGCCATGGGATTTCCAGCTCCACATTTAATTTCTTTGCGGAAAATTTCTCGCTTTCGTGATCAGCAAGAAAACTGAGAACGGAAAGCGCGTAGGATGTGGTTTTACTAAAATTCATATCTGCTGATTCAGATGCGAAATTAATAATTCCTGTAATATGTTGATGTTCTTACATGTTTATCTTTGTGAGAACGAAACATGATCCATGACTGATAACTTTCCTGAAGTAACAGTGGTACTTCCCTTCTTTAATGCGGGCAAAACGCTTTCCCGAGCTGCCGAAAGTATATTGGGACAGGAATTTGCTCATTGGGAATGTATTTTGGTGGACAATAATTCCACCGATGAAAGCAGGGAAATTGCTCTCTCCCTGGAGAGGAAAGATTCCAGGTTCAGACTGATCAGCGAGAAGAGGCAGGGGGTAATGTTTGCTTCCAACCGGGGATACGAATCGGCCATTGGTGATTATATCGCCAGGATGGATGCCGATGATGTAGCCCGACCTGAAA
>JAOZLK010000344.1 GCA_029934875.1 Bacteroidales bacterium
CCCCTGTTTTGCCTGAAAAGTTCAATATACTTTTCGGCTGTTCCGGATGCCTTAAGCGTTTCCATATTCCACCTCTTGCTTTATCCAGTCGTATCCGTGCTCTTCCAGCTCTTTTGCCAGGGTCTTGTCTCCCGATTTAACAATCCTGCCCTTGTAGAGCACATGTACAAAATCGGGAACGATGTAGTCCAGCAGCCGCTGGTAATGGGTAATGATAATGGTTGCAGTTTCAGGAGATCTTAAATTATTCACACCATTGGCTACAATCCTCAGGGCATCGATATCGAGGCCGGAGTCGGTTTCATCCAGGATAGCAAGTTTAGGCTCAAGCAGCGCCATCTGGAATATTTCATTCTTCTTCTTCTCTCCTCCCGAAAAACCTTCATTCACAGACCGGTTTGTAAGGTCGGAGTTGATCTCCACAACCTTCTTCTTCTCCCTCATGAGTTTCAGGAAATCGCCTGCAGGCATTGGATCCAGTCCCTGGTATTTACGTTTCTGGTTGATGGCTGTACGAAGGAAGTTTACCATGCTCACACCGGGAATCTCTACCGGGTACTGGAACCCCAGGAAGATACCTTCCCTTGCCCTGTCTTCCGGAGTCAGCTCCAGCAGGTCTTTGCCCTGGTAGCTTACCTTACCGTGAGTGATATTAAAATAGTCACGTCCGGCCAGGGCAGAGGCCAGGGTGCTTTTCCCCGAACCATTGGGCCCCATGATGGCATGCACTTCACCCGCATTCACCGTAAGATTAATCCCCTTCAGGATCTCCTTATCTTCTATATTGACTTTTAAGTCCTTTATTTCTAACATATTATTCACTTCGTTCATGTAATTTTACTCACTTCGCTCGTGTAACTTGGTAAAAAGGCAATTAAATTCCTCCACTTACCCACTTACCCACTTACTTATTTACTTCCTTACCCCACACTTCCTTCCAGCGTCAAGGCCAATAATTTTTGTGCCTCCACGGCAAATTCCATGGGCAGCTTATTCAGCACCTCCTTGGCATATCCGTTTACGATCAGGCTGATTGCATTCTCAGTATCGATTCCGCGCTGGTTGCAATAGAAGATCTGGTCCTCACCAATCTTCGAGGTGGTTGCTTCATGCTCAACGATGGCCGACTTATTATCCACCTCCAGGTAGGGGAAGGTATGGGCCCCGCATTTATCTCCCAGCAAAAGGCTATCACACTGAGAGAAATTACGCGCGTTTTCTGCCCCCTTCAAGACCTTCACCAGGCCGCGGTAGGAATTCTGACTTTTTCCTGCGCTGATCCCTTTTGAGATAATGGTGGACCGGGTGTTTTTCCCGATATGCATCATCTTTGTTCCTGTGTCGGCCTGCTGGTAATTATTAGTCACCGCAACCGAGTAGAACTCACCCACCGAATTATTTCCCCTGAGGATGCAGCTGGGGTACTTCCATGTAACGGCCGAACCGGTTTCCACCTGGGTCCACGAAATTTTCGAGTTGTCACCTTTGCAGATTCCCCGCTTAGTCACGAAATTAAAGATGCCGCCCACTCCTTCCTTGTTGCCCGGATACCAGTTCTGTACGGTGGAGTATTTCACTTCGGCATTCTCCATTGCAACAATCTCCACGATGGCTGCGTGCAGCTGGTTTTCATCGCGCATGGGCGCGGTGCAGCCTTCCAGGTAGCTTACATAAGAGTCGTCTTCAGCCACGATCAGGGTGCGTTCAAACTGACCCGTATTGCTCGCGTTGATCCGAAAATAGGTGGATAGTTCCATGGGGCAACGTACTCCTTTGGGAATGTGACAGAAGGATCCGTCACTGAATACGGCCGAGTTAAGTGCTGCAAAATAGTTGTCCGTATAGGGCACAACCGATCCCATGTATTTTTTTACCAGGTCGGGGTGGTTCTTTACCGCCTCGCTGAAGGAACAAAATATTATTCCCTTGTCGGCCAGGGTGTCCTGGAAGGTAGTTTTCACCGAAACGCTGTCCATTACAGCATCCACAGCTACACCGGCCAGTTGTTTTTGTTCTTCCAGGGGTATTCCAAGTTTGTTGAAGGTGTCAATGAGTTCGGGATCCACCTCATCCATGCTCTCGTATTTGGCCCCCTGTTTGGGTGCCGCGTAAAAGATGATATCCTGGTAATTAATGTCCGGGATCGTCAGATGAGCCCATTTGGGCATCTTCATGCTTTGCCAGTGCCTGAAGGCTTTCAGCCTTGACTCCAGCAGCCATTCAGGCTCCTCTTTCTTTGAGGATATTAGGCGGACTACATCCTCATTCAGCCCTTTTGGGATGGTCTCCGTTTCAATATCTGTCTGGAAACCATACTTGTAATCACTATCCGTTACCTCACTTAATATCTTCTCCTGGTCTTCCACTGACTAATTGTAAATTAGATTAATTTAAAATAGGGGATGCAAATATACAAAAACTTGTTCTTACATTTGTAATACAACACCCCTTTTCAATTGTTCAAGATTTAACATACCCGGCATGACAGAAAAAAAGATCCGTACCATTGAAGAACTAGGTGAGTTTGGTCTGATCGATCACCTCACTTCGGGCATCAGCATTAAGCAGGAGAGCACCCATACAGGTATTGGAGATGATGCTGCAGTGATCGATCATGGAACTTATTATCAGGTTGTAACTACCGACCTCCTCCTGGAAGGGGTTCATTTTGACCTGGTCTATACTCCCTTGAAACACCTGGGATACAAAGCAGTGGTTGTAAACCTTTCTGACGTTTATGCTATGAATGCAGCACCCAGGCAGATCACTGTGTCGCTGGGTATTTCGGGTAAATTTTCTGTTGAGGCGCTGGAGGAGTTTTATGAAGGGGTAAACCTTGCCTGCGAGCGTTTTGGTGTCGACCTGGTGGGTGGCGACACTTCCGCCTCAGTAACCGGTCTGCTTGTTTCGCTTACTGCCTTGGGGACTGCAAAAAAAGAGGAGCTTGCACTGCGGAGTGGGGCGAAAGCCAAGCAGCTGATTTGTGTGACGGGCGACCTGGGAGCGGCCTATATGGGACTGAAGATCCTGGAGAGGGAGAAGCAGTTACACGCAGCTGATCCCGAATTTCAACCCGAGTTGCAGGGTTATGACTACGTGCTTGAGCGCTTCCTGAAGCCCGAGCCAAGGGTTGATGTACTGTTGGCTTTGAAGGAGGCTGGAATTACCCCGGGTGCCATGATCGATATTTCAGACGGGCTCTCCTCGGAGTTGCTTCACATCTGTAAAGCATCGGGCATTGGGTGCCAGGTTTATGATGAGCGAATTCCCATAGCCGATGAAACCAAAGAGGCCGCAGAAGAGTTCCAGATGGAACCGCTGGTTGCAGCGCTGCACGGAGGAGAGGATTACGAGCTGCTCTTCACAGTGCCACTTTCCGATTACGATAAGGTTTCTGCCATTCCCGGGCTAAGTGTCATCGGGAATATGACCGAGGAAGATGGCAAAGCTCTGCTGGTGGGCAACGATGGCAACGCCATTTTGCTGCAGGCCCAGGGCTGGAATGCCTATTCTCCTGAGAAGTAAAATATTCTGTTGGGAAGGACGGAAATTCAAGTGAAGGCCTTGGCTTTATTATAAAAGCCTGCTCAGCATAAATTTACGCTTGCTTTTCGCCGTCGAAATAGCCCCGGATGATGCCTCTTTTGGACCCACGTACAAAAAGGATGATCTCATCCCTCTCTTTAGAGGCAGGCAGGTTGGCTTCCACAAATTCGAGGGCATCGGAAATGTTCAGCCCCCTCTGGTAAATGATGCGGTAAACCTCCTGGATGGCATAAATGGTGTCATTATGAAAACCCCTGCGACGCAAACCAATTGAGTTAATGCCGGTATAGGAGATGGGCTCACGGCCGGCCATTGAGAATGGGGGGACGTCCTTGGTTACCTTACTGCCCCCCTGGATCATTACATGGGTTCCGATGCGAACAAACTGGTGAACCAGGCTTCCGGGACTGATGATGGCGAAATTATCCACTTCCACCTCACCGGCCAGTCCGGCATAAGATCCCATAATCACGTTGTCATGCAGGACACTGTCGTGAGCAATATGGACATAGGACATAATCAGGCAGTTTTTACCAATGATTGTCTTGTCAGCGGCTTTTGTGCCCTTGTTGATGGTTACATACTCCCTGATGGTGGTATTATCACCAATCTCAACAATGGTATCTTCTCCCTCGTATTTAAGATCCTGGGGGTCGCCCGAGATCACAGCACCAGGAAAGACCTTAACATTTTTTCCAATGCGTGCACCATTCATGATGACTGCATTGGGTCCAATCCAGCAACCAGGTCCAATTTCCACATTTTCATAAATGGTGGCAAATGCTTCCACTTGTATGTCATCCGCAAGTTTTGCTCCGTGGTGGATATTGGCAAGTTTGTTAATCATTGCTTTTTGTTTTTACGATCTGGGCCATCAGTTCACCTTCCATCACCAGCTTGCTGCCCACATAAATTTCGGCGAAAACAATGGCAATCCCTCTTCGAATGGGCTCCAGCAGGTCGACTTTAAGGATGAGTGTATCTCCCGGAATTACCTTCCGCTTGAATTTTACTTTATCGATTTTAAGAAAATAGGTGGAGTAATTTTCCGGGTCCGGTACGGTTCCCAGGACCAGCATTCCCCCCATCTGGGCAGCAGCCTCTATAAGAAGTACACCGGGCATAACCGGTTCATCAGGAAAATGACCTGTAAAGAAGGGCTCATTGGTGGTTACATTTTTAATTCCCACTACAGACTTGTCATCCATGGATACCACTTTGTCCACCAGTAGGAAGGGGTAGCGGTGCGGGAGCCTCCGTTTTACTTCGTTGATGTCGAGCAGGGGACTCTGGTTGGGATCATAGATGGGGATTTTATTGTGCAGGGCCTCTTTTTTCATCACCTGCCTCAGCGCCCTTGCAAATTCGTTGTTACTCAGGTGTCCCGGCCGGGTGGCAATGATCTTGGCCTTGAACCAGCGTCCCACAAGTGCCAGGTCGCCGATTAAGTCGAGTAATTTGTGCCTGGCCGGTTCATTTGCAAAGCGAAGGTCCACATTATTCAGGATACCCTCGGGTTGTACTGCAATATGAGGTTTATTGAAAAGATCGGCAAGCCGGTCCAGCTCCTCTTGTTCCATCTTCCGGTCCACAATTATGATGGCATTGTCCACATCACCCCCCTTAATCAGATTGTGTTTCACCAGGAATTCCAGCTCATGCAGAAAAACAAAGGTACGGCAGGGTGCAATCTCATCCTTGAAGATCTCCACGTCCTCCAGTGAGGCATACTGGTTGCCCAGAACTTTGGAATTGTAATCGATCAGCACATTAAGACTCTGAACCTTATCCGGGTAGGCAATGATGTGGATTCCGTGTTCTTCATCGTAATACTCCAGCTTCTCCTTCAGGATGAAATACTTTCGATTGGTTTCCTGATCCAC